>LKPX01000013.1 GCA_001443525.1 Desulfobacteraceae bacterium RAAP-1
CGATTCGACGTACTGAATGTACAGTCTCATCGCTGCTCGCTTGCTTTCGCGGTCTCAGTCCGAATGCTTGCTGGAATATCATTTTGAAAGCAAAATGGAATCAGAACCCTGTTTGCTATTTCAATTGATGCGCTGCCCATATTGCCAGCTCTTCCCGATAAATCTTGGCGTTATGGCGGATGTCAACGGGAAAGCTCTTACGAAACAAAATAATGTCAATACTTCGTGTCTGTATATTTTGGGATGCCAGCTTCAGGAGTTCCTGCTCGATATTACTGAGATACATGCCGTCATTCTGACGCGCCTGGATGCAGATGACGGGTTTCTGTTTGGGCGGTTTGCCGATACCGACCAGGGCGCTTCGTATCACATCCGGATGATTGTTAAACACAGCTTCGCATGGAATCGTGTAAAGCGTTCCTGACGGCGTCTGAACCCGATGGTTTTTTCTGCCGCAAAACCATATCCGGCCCTTGGTATCCATCCAGCCCAGATCTCCCATGCGATGCCAGATTTCTTTGCCGTCGTGAATTTTGCTCATGCCGTCGGCATCATGATTTTCAAAATATCCGCGGGTGACCAGATCCCCTTTAACCACAATTTCGCCGATTTCAGTTGCAGGCACCATCAAATCATCACTCCAACGGGCGATAGGAGCGTCGCTGATCTTAATAATCCGCACATCAATATCCTGGATGGGGCGGCCAACACAGATCCCATACCCTTTTTCTGTTAGATTTCGGGTGTCTGACAGAATCTCATCACTGGCAATGGAGAGAACCGGAACCGCTTCGGTGGCGCCATAAGGAGTGTGCACCTGGGCGTTGTCGCAAAGCAGATTGCAGAACTGTTCGATATTGGCTGGTGATACCGGAGCGCCCGCCGATACCACCCGTTTGAGAGAAGGCAGTTTAATGCTGTTCTGTTTGCCGAATCGACCCACCCGATCCAAAAGGGCAGGAGACGCAAACATGTTGGTGACCCCCTGATTGATAATGGCTTCGATGATTTTTTCAGGATCCGCCTGGGCAGGCATAGTGGGGTCCATATCGGGAATAACGGCGGTCATGCCCAGCGCCGGATCAAAGAGCGCGAACAACGGAAATGTCGGCAGGTCGATTTCATCACTGTCGATTTGAAAATGGGCCTGAATATACCGGATCTGGGCGTCAAAATTTTCATGCGTGTAGAGGACGCCTTTGGCGGGTCCGGTGCTGCCGGTGGTGAAGAGGATGGCGGCGGTTTCATTTTTTTGAACGGAAACAGGCGGATATGGTTGCCACTGAACAGTTCTCAGATCTTTTAGGGAAGCGCCGCCCCAGAACCATTTGGAACCCACTGTGACACAAACCTTGACGGTTTTAAACGTGGATGGATGCCATTTCCGAAATGCATGGGCTTTGGAGATGCCGATAAAAGCTTCGGGTCTGCTCTCTTTCATGCAGGAAAGAAGGCGCGGAATTCCCATGCCCGGATCAACCACCACCGGTACGGCGCCGGTTTTAAACAGCGCAAAAACCAGTGCAAAAAAATCGAGACCCGGTGGCACCATCAGAACAGTCCGGACGCCTCGTGCGATACCGATGGATTCCAGACCGATCGCGAGACAATCGGATTCCATATCCAGTTGTCGAAACGTCAATTGTGTGTAGGTGACCCTGCCATCCTCATCTCTGCCTGCAGGAAAGACCACCGCCCGTTTATATGGCTGGAGCCGCGCCATATAGTTTAGATGAGATGCAATATTCATCGGCTGAGAATCGGATTTGGGTTGAAGTTCTATTGTCATACGGGAATCCGTAATTTTATGTGAATCGGAGGATGCGATGCAAACGTTGACGGCTTCGTAAAAAGTCCGCATGCTGCGTTGCGCCGCATCCTTCGTCATTGCAGCGTACGACAAGTACGTTTCATTCCTCAGAAATTGCACGCCTTGCCTGCGAACATTTTACGAAGTCGTCCGAAATTCGACTTTTTACGAAGACATCAACGTTGATACTCCGTTTATTTCAATATCGTCAGATTGTTAAGAAACTGTAAAAGGTTACATCAGGAAACAGGACTTTTCAAGAAGTTTAACACATTTTCCAGAATCAAATCCGGAATATCCTCCAGCAGGTAATGGCCTGCCTGATCATAAACGTGGACATGGGCATCGGGGAAGCGCCGACGCCATTCCTTCAGATAGTCCATATCAAAAACAAAGTCATGAACGCCCCAGCAGATCAGCATGGGAATGCCTGATAATTGCCGGATGTTTTCATCCAGCCACTGGACATCGGCAAAGCTGGAATCCGATGGGATTATGGGGATATCCTCGACAAATTTCAGGGTGGCCAGGCGATGATTCCAGGAGTTGTAGGGAGCGATCAGTCCTTTGCGTACATCGCTGCCAAGCCGGGTGTAAGGGGCCATCACCAGCGCGGCCCTTGCAAAAAGATTTCCCCCCAATACCGCGATTCTGGCAAAAGAACGAAATCGTCTCAGCATTTGAAGCCGCAGCGGCAGTTTCTTCCCGTACGGTGGGAAAAAAGCAGCGGTATTCATTAGAACAATTCGCGAAACAGCGGCCGGATGCCGCAGGGCATACCCCATGCCTATAGCGCCTCCCCAGTCGTGCAGAATCAGCGTAACCGGTCGGTTTAGATGCAGGTGAGCCAGCAGAAATTCCAGATCGTGCATGCGGGTGGACAGCCTGAAATCGTAGCGGTCTTCTGTTGGTTTGTCCGACAGGCCGCAGCCGATATGATCGGGAGCAATGACGCGGTAATGCGGCGACAGACCTTGCACCAGATTCCGGAAATAAAAAGACCAGGTAGGATTTCCATGCACCATGACAACGGGTTCTCCCTGCCCTTCGTCCAGATAATGACAGTGGAGTCCATCAATATTCACAAAATGAGACACAAACGGATAAAGATGACGAAATCCAGACAGATCAACAGGTGATGATTGAGGTGACATTATGAATTTAGCAGGATTACACATGCGTCATTCGTACAGCTTTTTCGCCGAATTTGCAAATAGTCCGTCATATTTTTAGCAAACTGTCCGGTAGCAATATCGAAGCTAAGTCTGAGAATCGCCACTCCAAGGATTTAAATGTTTTCCGGGTTCTCTTCCTGCAAATAGCCGAGAACTTGACTTCACTGGAATGTTTTGCATATAGTAACCGTGATTGAATTCAGAAATTAAAAAAATGAGTATCGCGTGTGACTGACTTATGAAAAATTCATGGATCAAAATAGAACCTGTCCGCCTTGCTGGAGCTGTCTGCTTTTTAGCTCTGGTGGCTGCATTATATTCCGGGTGCGCCATGATGGCGGCATCCATTGCGACCGATGCTGTTACGTCGGCGACTCGTGAGGTGGTTACGGCATCAACGGAAGGTGGAAACAACGCCACACCACAGAAGGAAGGCGTTGACGCGCTGATGCCGCACATTCCTGTAGATGCAACATACGCAGTGGATTATGACCAGGTGTGGGATGCAGTGATGGTCAGTCTGAGAGAAAATCAGGAAGCGATCGGTCATACAGACATGCAGAAGGGGAATATCCAGTCCGGCGAAAAGGAATGGGATCAGCAAATGGCGGCCAGGCTTGAAACAGAGCTTGGCATCAAGGCAGCGCCTGCACCTGGTACATTTACCAAAATGGAAAAATCGCTTCAGGGCTATCTGAAACATAATTCTGTTCGATATTTCTACAATATTCAAATCAACCGGGTGGCAAAAGGGATTTGCGTCAAGGCCGAGGTCGTTTTCTCAGGCGATATAAATGCTTCAGCCGCCGATTCCTTACCTGTTCCGGAACGCTGTGCGCTGCTTCGAGCGCGGTTTTTTAAAATCCTGAATCAGAAAATCAAGCCGATTCTGGTTAAACTTCCTGCCAATCCCCTGGAAGACATTCCGTATGACGATATCGACAATAAGCCGCCATCACAGGCAAGTGGATCGTGAGGAACTGCTTTTCTTCTTCAGTAAATTACTGCGTCACTGTTTGATCATGCAGCTCGTGGATTGTTTGATAATTTTCCAGTTCTGGCCGTGGTATTTGGTTCTGGTGCTGCCTGTGGCGATACGTGAGCCTGAACCTCCGACATCGTTCGCTTCGCAATAAATATGGGCTTTATGACCATAGTCATCGACAAGATGTACCGATATCAGCAGTTTTTTGCAAAAATTTCCGCCAGATACCCTTCCGGAAAGAACAACCGTGTCGGACGCGCCCGTAGTGGGACTTGACCAGTTGATCTCATACGGGGGAATTGTTGATTTCTGGCGGGAATGCCTCCGGTGGGTTTTTCGCGGATACTGAGTCTGAACCTCATATTCACTGGTTTTAAATGATTGTTTCTCATGGCGGCTGTCATATGTATCTCGCGAAGATTTTTTTTCGGAATGGGGTTCTGGTGGCGCCACATAATCCGTTTCCTTGCCGACTTGTACGGGAGAGCGGGGATTGCTTTGAGAGGTGACAGGGGAGTTTGAAAAATGCTGAACGCCATTTTCATCTTTCCAGTTGTAGATATCACCGGCGGCAGAACCTGTAACGACCGCCAGCGCCATCACGATGGAGCCGAAAATACATTTCATCCGGATTTCCTCCTGACCTTGACATTTACCCATCGCTCTTCCTTCAGGATATGGGCGGGGTGAGAGTGATAAGTGCAGAGTGCAGCCGTTCTGAATATTCGGGATGTCTTGGCGGATCACTAAAACACTGTACGGCATAAAGTCAAGGCTAATTTTCTCATAACCGCATGGAGCGTATTCAGTAAATGGGTTAGCCTTGACAGTTGGAAACAGAAAAAGTATATGACACGGGTATATTGCAAAACACGTTTCATATGCCGTTTGTTGCCGATTTTAGCGATAGCCGTTGTTTCATCGGGAGGAAGATTCATGTTTGGTATTGGTATGTCCGAAATGCTGCTGATTCTGGTCATCGCGTTGATTGTGCTGGGGCCCCAGAAACTGCCTGAGGTCGCGAAGTTTTTGGGAAAAGCCCTGAATGAAATCAGACGGGCGACAAACGAAATCAAGGAATCCATGGATGTGGACAGCGGATTGAAAGACATCAAAAAATCTTTTTCAGAGATGAATGCTGGGGTTAAAACGGCAAACAGCCAGTCTTCCAGTCCGGAAGCTGCTACTGAAGCGCCAGCCCATGAACCTCCTCCTGTGGAAACACCTGCTCCTAAAAATCCCGATAAAAGTACGCATACTGCAAGTTGATACAGGACGAATGTGCTTATGAAAGAGGAAGAGAAAATCCCTTTTACAGATCACCTCGGAGAGCTTAGAAAACGCCTGATTACTTGCGTGGTTGCGGTAGGTGTCGGATTTATTGTCGCGTATTGTTTCAAGGAGTGGCTGTTTAACTTTTTAACCCATCCGTTGATCTCAGCCATGAAGCCTGGCGAAAAGCTGATTTACACCAATTTGCCAGAAGCTTTTTTTACCTATCTGCGGGTAGCGCTTCTGGCCGGCGTCGTTTTGGCGGCGCCTGTTATTATTTACCAGTTCTGGATTTTTGTGGCTCCCGGGCTTTATCATAAAGAAAGAAGAATGCTGGGGCCCATTTTGTTTTTCTCGGTGCTTTTTTTTATGGGAGGAGCGATTTTCGGGTATGTGGTGGTATTTCCCCTCGGATTTCGTTTTTTTCTCAGTTTCGCTACCGATACCATCCGTCCGCTACCTACCATGAGTGAATATCTCAGCCTTGCGTCAACCTTTTTGTTGGCGTTTGGCCTGATCTTTGAGCTTCCGCTGGTTATTGTCTTTTTTGTAAAGCTGGGGATTATTTCCATTGACTTTTTAACCAAAAACAGAAAATATGCCATCCTTGTTTTCTTCATTATAGCGGCCATATTAACGCCTCCGGATGTTGTCTCTCAAACGCTTATGGCGGTTCCCATGATTGCGTTATACGAAATTGGCATCATCGGAGCGCGGGTATTCGCTTCGAAAAAAACGGTGAAAAACGCTTCGGAAACTGAAGTCTGATATTCTGCCAATCCTGGGCCGGATGGCTTTACAATGTCAAAACCTGGATAGCGACGACATACTCCGATATTGACGGGTACGGTTCCTGCTTTTGAGGTTATACTCTGAGTATCCACAAGGTCGGTCTTTACTCTATATCGGGTATATTGCGGCGCTATCTCATCAACAACAAAGGAAAGGAGAGTAAAACGTTATGAAGAGGTCATTGTTGGTTGTGATGGCAGTGGGGTTTGCCGCCGTATTCGGATCGGTGGCGCTGTATGCGGGAACCAATCCGCCGGATGTCATCAAAATGGAGGATAGTAAGATATATCCCAAGCATGAAAAGGGTATCGTCGTGTTCTCACACAAAAAGCATGTGACGGAATACAAGGATACCTGTGGGGACTGTCATCATGACAAGGACGGCAAGCCGCTTACCAATCTTAAACCAGGTGACAACGTACAGCCCTGTTACGAATGCCACAACAAACCCGGTGAAAAACCCAAAGGAAAAGACGCTCCCAAACTGACGGAAAAAGAAGCGTTGCAATACCATGCGGAAGCGATGCACAAGAAATGTATCGGCTGCCACAGAGAATTTAATAAAAAGAATAACTCCAATGCAGCTCCGACAACCTGTGTAAAGTGCCATCCCAAAGCCAGCTAATGGCTTAATTGAATGAAAAAAGAAGGGGTAGCAGCACAGTTCAAAGGCCTACCCCTTTTTAAGCCCCGTTACCCCGCAATATTTTCGAAGCCGTCTGAAAATCGACTTTTTACGAGGGCATCAACCTTACCCAGCCAATGCGATGTCAGCGGATGCGGCTCATTGTCTGATGTTCATGTGCGATCTGCAGATAGTGCTCTGCCGGATCGGTGATCATGGATGTAAGGTTCGGAGGATAGGCTTTCTTGAAAACAGCTGGCGTGCCGGCCACCATATGAAATGGTCCGACTTCCTGGCGAGATTTCACCAAAGAACCGGCTGCCACGATAGAACCTCTTAATATCCTGGCGTCATTCAGGATAATAGCGCCCATTCCTATTAGGCAGTACTCTTCAATGGAACAGCCGTGAACTATGGCGTTGTGGCCGATGGTGACGCTTTCTCCGACATGTGCAGGTTTGCCGTAATCGGTATGAATGGTGCAGTTATCCTGAACATTGGTGTTTTTTCCGATGAATATTGGCGCCATATCCCCTCTCAGCACCGCCCCGTACCAAATACTGGCGCCTTCCTGAATTTCAACATCACCCACAATTACTGCCGTAGGCGCAATAAATACATTCCTGCCGATTACCGGTTTTTTTTCTCCCAGCTCAATTATCATAACCAGCCTCATCAAATTGAATTTGTATAAAACGCATTCATAAAACAAAGCAACTGCCAAAGTCAAAGAAAATCCCGGCGATGGAACAGCCATCCGGTTTGACTTTTCAGAAATTTACAGAGTATAATACCTGCCAGAACATAAGAAAGTTATCCTTTTTAGCAAGGTGTTATGAAAGACTATTATCAGACACTGGGCGTCGTAACAGATGCGACATCCCGGCAGATCAAGACCGCTTATCGTGAACTGGCTTTCAAATACCATCCGGACCAATGCAAGGATCCGGATGGCATTGATCACATGAAAGCTATCAATGAGGCATATGCTGTCTTGTCACATCCCCAAAAGCGCAAGGAATACGATTCATTGCAGCATCAGTATGGTGATGCTGCTTACGGGCGTTTTCGCAGCGCATATTCCGAGCAGGATATTTTTAACGGGTCGGATATTCACCAGATATTCGAAGAAATGGCCAGGTCTTTCGGAATCCGGGGTTTTGACGCTATTTTTAAGGAATATTACGGTCAGAATTACAAAACGAAAACATATGACATCAACAGACCCGGATTCCGAGTCCATGGGGTTGCCTTCAATGGGAATATGGGAATGCCAATACTCAATAAATCCATGATCACTGAAAAAATAAAAAAGATAACCCGGAAATTTATTCCAAAAAAAGCGGAACGTACGCTGTCTCCCAAGGCCGCTGACTATTATGATGTCATTCATATCAATCCGGAACTTGCCAGAACCGGGGGGGCGTATGCGTATTATCTACGTTCTTATTCCAGAAGGCTTGTGGTCAAAATTCCGCCGGGAGTTCGAGAAGGGCAGAAAATCCGGCTGGCAGGCATGGGGGAGGCAGGAAAAAACGGTATCCTTTCAGGGGATCTGTATCTCAAGGTTTCTCTGAAAGAACCTTTGTTTCAAAGAATCAAGGCAATGGTTTCATCCAAACTGAAAAAATCCTGAATACCTCGCAGAGCCTGTTTTCGGACAGCTTTATGCCAGCATTAAAGCGGCTGGCTGTTCGCAGGTGACATGCTCAAATCTTTCTGGAGTTGTGGCGCGTTTTTCCGTACGCCACAACGATGATGGAACAGCGTACATCCTGACTTCTTACGAATCCGTGCTCTGTGGCGCAGGGGCCAGTTTTACAATGCGGGCGGTTTTGACGGCTTCTTCCGAAAGGCCGAAAACAGCACTCAGGACTTCAGCGGGTCTCAGCGTTACCTGAAGCCCGGAGCGAATTTTGAGAATGAGCTGGTTTTCTTCAGAAAGTGCCATATCTTCGATATGGTTTTTGAAATCCACCAGGTTCATGCTGCCATTCCGATGAACACGGGGAATCAGGCATTCGCTGCTGGCAGTGAAATTTTCAAGTTTGTTTTTGTCAAAACCACCTGTTTTCAGGTGAATCTCATACCGGATACTGGCGCCGGACGGCGGCGCTTTTTGAGAGGCCGCTAATTCCCATCGGGTAATACAGAGCCCTTCCGGCAGGGCGCGGTTCAGCCGTTCCATCATTTCCCGGCTGGAGGCTGCTGGTGCTAAAGATACCGTGCAGGTTTCATGAAGACTCTCCATACCGACAGGAAGCGGATCGTCAAAGGATATTCTGGGTTTTGGATGAAATCCTCCGGAAAATTCAATGGGGATTTCGGCCCTTCGAAATGCCCGGAACATGATATTTGCGAGCTCAAGATGGCCAAAAACTCTTGCAGGACCTGTTTTGGAATATGAAATTTGATAGCGTACCGGGTTGAGGGGCGGCTCGGGCGCTTGAACGGTTGCACCCTTCGGGTTCTCAGAAATGTCAGGGGAGGTGGAAAGATTCTCCGATGCCGCATCTGGTGCTGAAAATACGACAGGCTGAATGGTGCTGAAGTCGCAGACGCCGCAGGACTGGCATTCTCCCCATCGGCAGTCGGGAGTCACTGTTTCGCTCAGGGCTTTTTCCCATTCGGATTTCAGATAGTCTTGTGTGACTCGGGAGTGTATATGATCCCAGGGAAGAGGCTCGGACATATTCCGGGATCGGGTCGTATAAAATCCGATGTCGATTCCGGTATCGTCCAGTGTCTGTCGCCATTTTCCCATATCGAAATGATCACTCCAGCCATCCAGCCGGCATCCGTTTTCGTAAGCCGCTATCAGAAGCCTTGTCAGCCTGCGGTCACCTCTGGCCCATAACCCTTCCATAAGTCCTGTCTCCGGATGCTGCCATTTAAACTGAATGTCCGAAAAATTCAGCTTGTCTTTCAGATAATAAATCTTTTCACGCGATGCCTCCAGCGTCAGTTGAGGCGCCCACTGAAACGGCGTATGAGGTTTGGGGATAAAGGTATTCACGCTGACGTTGAGCTGATTTTTACGTTTCATACCCTTGGATTTTTGAAGCTTCAGTTTTCGGAGCTGCTGCACCAGTTCTATCAGTGCGGATACGTCTGCATCGGTTTCCGTCGGAAGTCCGATCATGAAATAAAGCTTGATCACCTGCCATCCCAGCGAAAAAGCGTTTTGAACCGTGGAGATGATATCATCCTGGTTAATGTTTTTGTTGATGGCATTGCGAAGGCGTTGACTTCCGGCCTCCGGGGCGATGGTGAAACCGGTTTTTCGGATTTGCCGGATTTGGGACATGAGCTCGGGGGGCAGGGTCCCGGCCCGAAACGACGGCAAAGATACCGCGATATGGTCGGGCGCACACCGGGATATCAGCCGGGCCATCAATTCCGGAAGCCGGCAGTAATCCCCGGTACTGAGCGACAGCAGTGACAGTTCGTCGTAGCCGGTTGCGGCAAGAGCTGCTGTTGCCTGCTGCATGAGGGTATGTACCGAACGCTCCCGAACCGGACGATAAATCATTCCGGCCTGACAAAACCGGCATCCCCGCGAGCACCCTCTGGCAACTTCAAGCCGGAGTCTGTCATGCACCGGGCGGCCATATGGCACGACGGGTTTGTCGGGGAATGCGGCGGTATCCAGATCCGGGATAATTGCCCGCTGAACGCCGTCATAATCCGGATAGAGGGGAATCACAGTCTGAAAACCGTCTTCAGAATATACCGGTTTAAAAAAAGACGGAATATACACGCCTTCAATCTGACGCCAGGCGTTCAGAAGCGCTGTTTTATCTTTCCCGTCATGTTTTTTCCAGGTCATCCAGGATGTCGCCATATCCAGAACAGCGGTTTCGCCGTCACCGATGACCATGGCGTCAAAAATGTCCGCCACCGGTTCCGGATTGCAGGTGCAGGGGCCGCCGGCGATAACCAGCGGGAAGGACGCGTCCCTGTCTTTGGCCAGAAACGGAATTCCGGCCAGATCCAGTATGGTCAGGATGCTGGTGTAGTTCAGTTCGTACAGCAGGCTGAATCCAATGATATCGAACTGCAACAGCGGCCTTGCGGATTCCAGAGAACTTAATGGTAAACCGGTACTTCTCAGCCGTGCTTCCATATCCGTATCCGGGGCATACACCCGTTCTGCGGCGATGTTTTTTTGCTGGTTCAGCAGGTGATAGAGGATTTGAAGCCCGAAGTGAGATGTGCCGATGCTGTATAAATCTGGAAAAGCCAGTGCAATGAAGAGTTCCACTGCAGAAGGGTCTTTTCTGATAGCATTGATTTCCGAGCCGATATACTGACTCGGTGATGTCACAAGAGGCAGAATGTCCTGAATGTCGAAATGACTCATGATGATATGGTTTCCATTTTTCTTGAAAACGGCTTTCATTTCAATGTGAAACATGATAGTTCTCGCAGGCGGTATGCGTTGGAGACTGACAAAGCAAAGAGCCAGGAGCGCAGCAGCGTAACGCAAAGATCAGGTTTTTTTGTACCATCCATACGGAGATAGTGCTGAAGGATGCGGCGGCAACATAAAGGATATTGAAAGTATGGCCTTCATACAGGATTTTTTTCTGAAAGACAACCTGGAATGGTATTTCCGTTCATTTGAAGATGTCGGGTGAAGATATCGGGTGAAGGTGTTGGGGCTGCATTAAATCGACTGCTTACGAAGCTGTCAACATGGGTATCGATGGGTATCGGCAAATGCCTGCCGCCATGTTGGCCTGTGGGGAATTCATGAAGTTGCATGCCGTAGCGCCGCAAAATAAATGGCTGACATTCTCTCTGGTGTCTGTTGCGGTGTTCATGTCCACGCTGGATGGCAGTGTCGTGAATTTGGCCTTGCCCGCCATCATGAAAGACCTCGGGGAATCCCTGACGGCGGTTGGCTGGGTGTTGATGGCCTACCTGCTGACGGTGTCCGCGCTGCTGCTTACATTCGGGCGGTTGAGCGATATCCTGGGCAGACGATGGGTGTATATTTGGGGATTTATACTTTTTACGGTGGGGTCTCTGGGGTGTGGTCTGTCGGGCTCTGCAGCAGTTCTGATTGCGGTGCGGTCTTTTCAGGGGATTGGCGCCGCCATGCTGATGGCGTGCTCACAGGCCATGATTATAGATGCTTTCCCGGCCTCAGAACGGGGAAAAGCTCTGGGCATTCTGGGAACGGTTGTGGCGTCGGGATTGATGACGGGGCCGGCGCTCGGCGGCGTGATATTGGAATATTTTTCGTGGCGGATGATTTTTTTTATCAATGTTCCCATCGGCATTGCGGCATCCTCTGCGGCCATATTTTTGTTACGTCGGGAAAGTCCGGATATTCTGGACCGTTCATCAGGTTTTGACTGGGCAGGGTCTGTGCTGACGGCGATCTGTTTCAGTGCTTTTCTTATGGTGTTGAGTATGATGCAGACATGGGGATATGCTTCTGCGAAAACAGTCGGAGGAGGGGGCGTTTTTATGGGAAGTCTCCTGCTGTTGATACGGATGGAACAGCGCAGCACAGCGCCTTTGTTTGAACCGTCCCTGCTGAAAATCCGGATGTTCGTATGGCCGACGGTTTCCTCCCTGCTGCTGTTTGTGAGCCTGTATGCGGTGCTGTTTCTGCTGCCGTTTTATCTGGTGAATCCTGCGCGGTTTTCAATCGCGCATTCAGGATACATCATGACCATTCCCTTTGTGATGCTGTCTCTGATGGCGCCGTTTTCCGGCGTCATGTCCGACCGGATAGGGGCAAGGATACTATGTGTTTCAGGTATGGCGGTGATGGTGGCAGCGCTTCTGACGTTATCCTGGCTTTCGGCATCCGCATCACTGTCTGCCATTGCCTGGCGTCTGGCGCTGGTGGGGGTGGGGACGGGTTTGTTCATTTCTCCCAATACCGCAACTTCCATGAGTGCGGTGCCGTCTAATCGGCGGGGCATTGCGTCCAGTACTGTCGCGACGGCCCGCAATGTCGGCATGGTTACAGGGGTTGCGCTCTCCACCTGGATATTCAATACGGTATTTCAGCTTCAGAATAGCGGACAGGCATTCAGAGTTTATCATCCTCAACTGGAAAGCGTTTTCATGACGTCATTCCGAAGCGCCATGTTTTCTGCATGTGTTGTGGCAGTGGCGGGATTGTGCGCGGCTTTGCCTGGCCGTCCGGATAAAGAAACACCTTTGGGAAAGGCCCTATAACTCCATCGCATTCATCAGCAGTTTGATATCTTCCCAGACGTCGCGTTTTTTTTCGGGGCTGCGCAGCAGATATGACGGATGAAACGTGGGCATGAGCTGGATGCCGTTACAGTCGTGAAACCGGCCCCTCAGTTTGGAGATGGGAATGGTGGTATGCAGGAGTGTTTGCGCCGCAAATGTTCCCAGAGCGCAGATAAACTCCGGCTGGATCACGGTAATCTGACGGTTTAGAAACGGAGCGCAGGCCAGAATTTCATCCGGTTCGGGATTTCGGTTTCCGGGGGGTCTGCATTTGATGACGTTTCCGATGAATACCTGCTCCCGCGTTAATCCCATGGCCTGAATAATTTTGGTCAGCAGCTGACCGGCTCTGCCGACAAAGGGCTTTCCCTGCTTATCTTCATCGAATCCGGGTGCTTCCCCGATGAACATCAGACGCGCGGACGGTGCTCCTTCTCCAAAAACGATATTCGTTCGGGTTTTGGCCAGCTTACAGCGCTGGCAGTTCTCAATGTCATTTTGTATGCTGTCAAGAGAATCCGGCGGTTCGTGATGCACTGACGGCGACGCGCTGCTCAGGCTGTCGGGGGATGGCGTACAAGACAGCCCTTCTGCCTTTTCATCTGCTGCGCCGGGAGCACCGGCATCACAGGGGAGGCGCCCGTCAAACCCGCGGCACCCTTTGGCCTTCATCCATGTGAGGGTATCATGGAATTCATCGATCAGCGAGAGAATGCGGTGCGTGTCCGGCATGTTATGACGCTTCCGGCCGTTGTGTCAGAAGCGTGGCTACCCGGTCGAGAATGACGTGAGAGACAGCATCTTTGGGCATCAGCGATAGTGGCTCCGAGTGACCGTCCTGGTAAAACAGTGTAACCTTGTTAGTTTCCGTAGCAAATCCAGCGCCTTTTTCGCTGACGAGATTGCCGACGATCATATCCAGATTCTTTCTCCTGAGTTTTTCTCTGGCATAGGCAGGCATATTCTGGGTTTCAGCGGCGAACCCCACCAGAATCTGACGGCGTTTTCGCGTTCCCAGTTCGTTCAGGATGTCCAGCGTTTTTTCGAGTGTCAGGACGATTTCGCCGCTACCTTTCTTGATTTTATGCGGCGATCGGGTTTGTGGCCGATAGTCTGAGACAGCAGCCGTTTTGATGACCGCATCCGCCTGCTCAAAGCTTTCCAGCACTGCGTCGGCCATTTCCTGAGCGGAGACAACCCGGATCACCTGAACATAAGGAGGGTCAGACAGTGATGACGGTCCTGAAATAAGTGTGACGGCCGCTCCTCTCTGGGCAGCGGCGGCAGCAAGGGCAAAGCCCATTTTACCGGATGACGGGTTGCTGATAAACCGCACCGGATCCAGATATTCCCTCGTCGGGCCTGCGGTTACCAGAATATGTTTTCCTGCCAGGTCCTTTGGAGTCAACATCATGACCAGTTCATCCAGAATTTCCCAGGGTTCTGCAAGCCGGCCGGGACCGGATGTACCGCAGGCAAGCTGACCGGAACCGGGCGATACGACCTGATATCCACGTTGTTGCAGCGTCTGAAGATTTTGCTGAACCGCCTCATTAAGGTACATGGTGGAATTCATGGATGGGCAGATAATTCTGGGTGTCGATACCGCCAGCATGAATGTGCTGAGTGCGTCATCGGCGATGCCGCAGGTCAGTTTTGCGATGATATTGGCAGTCGCCGGAGCGATGACAACGGCGTCTGCGGTCTGCGCCCATTCAATATGCTGGATGGAAGTGTTGGCGTCTTTTTCAAAAAGGGTTGAACATACAGGGTGTCCGGAAAGGGCCTCGAATGTCAGTGATCCGACAAACCGTTTGGCGTTTTCTGTCATGATCACGCGGACCGAAGCGCCCATTTGGGTGATCCGACGCAGCAGATCCGCACTCTTATATGCAGCAATACCTCCGGATATTCCCAGAACAATACTTTTATCCATGAGAAATGGCGACATGATATATTTCGTGGCTTATTTGTTGAGACCTGAATCTGCATCTGAAAGCGTGGGGGCTACCCATATCTCGGCAGAAGTGCTGAAAGTCCCTTCCGTGATATTGATTGCGCACCAACGGGTTTCCTTTCTGAACAGCATGATGGTTTTGGGAGACTTGAAGTAGCTGATCATTTTCCAGTTGTCTTTGGCCATGTTGTTTTGAAAAAAAGCGATAAGGGAGTCAGTATCCACATGTCCCTTGATGGTCAAAACTCCTGCGGTAAGCCCGGATGTGATATAAACAAACGACGCGTCAGGAACAACATCCATTTCCCCAGGGACCAGTACGTCTGCAAAATCGCGATATAAAGGACCCGTGCCCTTGTCTTTCTGGATTGCCGCCGGGGATGTGGCGCCGCCGGAGGCGGTTTTGGTGCCGCTGGTGGCGCAACCGGATATCAGAAGCGCCAGAATGCCTAAAGTAATGAACAGTGTTTGCCGTTGTCGAACCATGGTGAGCCTCCTCAGGGATTTCTGATGGGGAGTATGAACAAAATATTTCTACATTTACAATCGTCTGGTGGTAAAAGTCAAATGCAATTCCAGCTGTCTCCTGAATGCAGGATACTTTTTCCACTCAATGTTGCTGCCCTCGTAAAAAGTCGATTTTGGGACGGCTTTGTAAAAAGTTCGCAGGCAAGGCTCACAAATCCTTCGTCGTTGCAGCGCAACGCAGCATGCGGACTTTTTACGAAGCCGTCAACGTTGGCTATAAAATCTCTTGCCAATGCTTACCTGTTGCGTAATATAATGCACATAATAAGGCAGTTTTACGTGCCTTGCCTGCGAACATTTTACGAAGCCGTCAAAGTTGATGGTCTCAGTGGTCACCCATTGTATTATTGGGTAATATTACTGATGGTTAACAGGAATGTTGACGACCGAAAGACAATTTAAAGCCATTCTGCCTGCGTCATTGATGCCTGGTGACGTTATTGGTTTGATAACGCCGGCAAGCCCTTTTAACGAAGCTGATTTCTTCAGGGGAATTCAGGTATTGAAGGATATGGGGTTCCAGACGGTGCTTGATCCTCGTATGTTTGATCGTTCAGGATATCTGGCCGGTACTGATAGGCAGAGAGCGGCTCAGGTCAATGACGCTTTCGCAAATGACGATATCCGGGCGATTATCTGTGCGAGGGGGGGATACGGCGCCATGCGGGTGTTACCGTATCTGGATTACGAATCCATTCATCGGCATCCTAAACTGTTTATGGGCTTTAGTGATATCACAGCGCTTTTATGTGTACTGTATCAACGCTCAGGTCTTGTCTGTCTGCATGGGCCGGTGGCGACAACCCTGAGAAATGCGGGAGCAGACACACGGAGGTCTGTGTTCAAGGCTCTGACCTCGTCGGAACCGATGGATATCTCTCTGAAAAATGGTGTTACACTGCATCATGGCAAGGCGTCCGGACCCCTTGTCTGTGGTAATCTGACGACGTTGTGTCATCTTGTCGGAACACCGTTTCAACCTGTTCTGGAGGATCATATCCTGATACTTGAAGACAGAGGCGAAAAACCCTATCGGATAGATCGTATGCTGATGCAGATGAAGCTGGCGGGAATGTTCAAAGGACTGAAAGGTCTTGGCATTGGCGATTTCGATGCATGTGGGGATCGGGTAAAGGTTATGGATGTATTCCGGGATATATTTCAGACCATGGATATCCCGATTCTGGCCGGATTCGATATCGGTCACGGGCAGGAAAATATCGTTGTTCCCGTGGGCCTCAATGTGCTTTTGGATGCGGATCGGCATGTGATGAGCTGGTATCCGCACAGGAACGTCATATGAAAATAGGGGAGACTGGCGGATGAAGGATGTGGACTGCCTGATGCGTCAGGCGGTTGAGAAGCGGGTATTCCCCGGCGGTGTGCTGCTGGTTTATAAAAATCGGGAAATCGAGTTCTTTGAAGCTTACGGACAGGCGGATTTGTTTACGGGCTCTGTCATGACCCGAAATACACTGTTTGATTTGGCGTCCCTTACCAAGCCGCTGGCGACAACCCTGGCGGTCATGCGTCTGGTGCAGGATTCAAAACTGAATTTAGAACAGACGGTGGCCTCCGTGCTGCCATATTTTTTGGATTCGGGAATGTCCTGTGTGACCATTCGTCATCTTCTGACGCACAGCTCCGGGCTGCCGGCGTATAGACCCTATTATATCCGGTTGATGCAATTACCCTCCATTCAACGGCCAGAGCATCTAAAGCGGATGTTGACAAATGAAAGCCTGCAAACGCTCCCGGATTCCGGCGGCATTTACAGCGATATCGGGTTCATGATATTGCGCTGGATTGTGGAAACGATTACGGGAAAGCGGCTGAATCATTTCCTGTATGAAACGATTTACCGCCCGTTGGGGCTTAAACATCTGCTGTTTTTTGAGGCGAATCAAACGCCGGATACCGATGATGTCGCTGCAACGGAATTGTGTCCGTGGCGTCGGCAACTGCTGAAGGGTCGGGTTCACGATGATAACGCGTTTGCTGTCGGTGGCATAGACGGCCATGCCGGATTGTTTGGAACGGCGGCGGATGTGGGGAATCTGCTGTCCTTGCTGCTGTCGGCATACAGAGGGCAATCCACTGATTCGGAGTGGATATCGCCAGGGCTGGTCAGATGTTTCTGGTCACGTCATGAATCTTCGAAAAGAGCGCTGGGGTTTGATATGCCGTCGCCGGTGGGTGCGAGTTGCGGTTGCTACTTTCCTGAAACGTCAATCGGACATCTGGGCTATACCGGAACTTCTTTCTGGATCGATGTCGAACATTCCGTCATTGTCATTTTATTGACCAACCGCGTGCATCCTTCGCGATGGAATGTTGAAATACGGCGGTTCCGACCGCTGGTTCACAATCAGGTCATGCAATATCTGAAATTGTCGTGAATCGGCTTGGTGCTTCCGGCGAACCGCAGTGACATTCTGCACTGACCTGTGGCCCTGTGAAGAATTCATCCGGCGTTAGAGAATTTCCGACTGTTTTTCCTTGAGGATACGACCATTTTCTGATAGCCTTCCCAAATTTAAAAAACAAATTGTCAGTCAACTTCAACATCATGCTGGCATAGTATATACTTCATCATCTGACATATACGATCGCCATGGCGAGGAATTATGAGCTTTTTAAACGGATTGTTAGGGGTTTTTTCCAGTGATCTTGCCATAGATCTGGGGACAGCCAACACCCTGGTTTATGTGAAAGGTAAGGGCATCGTATTAAGTGAGCCGTCGGTGGTGGCCGTCAGAACCGATAACCGGAGCAAGAACCGGGTGCTGGCGGTGGGGCTGGAAGCGAAGAACATGCTGGGGAAAACGCCGGGTAATATCGTTGCCATACGGCCGATGCGAGATGGCGTCATTGCCGATTTTGAAGTGACAGAGGCCATGCTGCGCCATTTTATTCACAAGGTTCACAATCGGCATTCTTTCGTCCGTCCCAGAATTATTATCGCGGTGCCTTCCGGAATCACCCAGGTGGAAAAACGGGCGGTGCGTGAATCTGCGGAATCTGCAGGCGCACGCGAAGTCTTTCTGATCGAAGAACCCATGGCCGCGGCGATTGGTGCGGGCCTGCCCATTACCGAACCTACCTGTAACATGGTGGTGGATATCGGCGGTGGTACGACCGAAGTAGCGGTTATTTCTCTGGCGGGCATCGTTTACTGCAGATCGCTGCGGGTGGCTGGAGACAAAATGGATTCCGCCATCATGCAGTACATCAAGCGCAAATATAATCTGCTGATCGGAGAACGCACTTCCGAGGTGATCAAGACCACTATAGGAAATGCCTATCCGGATGAGCAGGAGCTTGAAACCATCGAGGTCAAGGGAAGAGATCTCGTGTCGGGCATTCCCAAAATACTTACGATAGATTCCGAAGAAATCCGTCTGGCCATTGCCGAGCAGCTGGATGCCATCCTTGAAACCGTAAAGATCGCTCTGGAACAGACGCCGCCGGAATTGTCTGCGGACATTGTGGACAGAGGCATTGTACTGACCGGAGGCGGTGCGCTTTTGAAAAATCTGGACAAACTTCTGATGGAGGAAAGCGGTCTGCCGGTGCGGGTTGCGGATGATCCCCTGTCAACGGTTGCCCTGGGATCCGGTAAGGCGCTGGACAGCATAGAAATCCTTAGACAGGTTGTCATTACCTGAGTCTTATGTTTTCAAAAAAAATGATGGTCATTGCAGCCGTTTGCGTTCTGATAGCTATTAACTTGATCGCCCTTTTTGTTTCCGCAAGATATGTCACTCCTTCATCTGATCCGTGGAGCTTCGGGCTGCGGTTTATCTCCCCGCCGCAACAGGCGGTGACGGTTATCATCCGGTCTGTCAAGACGATATGGACGCATTATTTTTATCTGGTTTCAACGGAAAGCGAAAATGATCGTCTTAAGAAGTTGTTGGCCGATGCTTCCCGCAATGATGTTCAATGTATGGAAGCTGAACAGGCAAACAGCCGCTTTCGGAAATTGCTTGATTTCAAAAACAGCGATTCGGTCCGTTCCGTAGCTGCGGAGGTTATTGGAAAAGATCCGTCCCAGTGGTCCAAAACAATCATTATCGACAAGGGGCTTTCCGAGGGTGTGAATAGAGGTCTTGCGGTTGTGGTGCCAGATGGGGTGGTGGGGCAGGTGATTGATGCTTCCAGTCACTACGCAAAGGTGCTTCTGATTATAGATTCCAATTGTGCGGTGGATGCACTGGTGCAGCAAACCCGGGCGCATGGCATCGTGAAGGGGGATTCCGAGTCCGGCTGCCTTTTGAAATACGTTTCCAGAAAAGAAGCCGTTAATATCGGTGACGATGTGGTGTCTTCCGGACTGGACGGTGTTTTTATGAAGGGGCTTCAGATCGGAAAAGTATCCGGTATCGTCCGGGATCGATCCGGCATATTTCAGGATATCACAGTGACGCCATTTGTTGATTTTGAAAAAATTGAAGAGGTTCTCGTCCTGCTGACTCCACCACCTTCAGCATCCACCATCAATCGCTGACAGGCGCCCTGATGCAATGCGATATGAAGCGCAGACGCATCCGGATAGCTGGTCCATCGGAAGTTGATTCATGAACCCTGCGCTGCATATCGTTCTGATTGTATTTCTGGTGGTGTTTCAGACCACCGTGTATGATCTTTTCCCCGTTCTGACGCATTTTGTGGACATTGTTATTGCTTATGTCGTTTATGTGGGGCTATTTCTGCCGTTTGGCGTCAGTGTCGGGCTGATTGTGGTTCTGGGCGTCTTGATGGACAGCATTTCCGGCGGGCTGTTTGGACTGTATCTGACAGTTTATCTATGGATTGTGCTGGGTCTGAAACCATTTGTGACCATACTGAATCTCAAGAATATCTATACATTGCAGATGCTTTTATGTGGCGCCGTTGTGTTCGAAAACCTGGTTCTGTTTGCGGGAACCTCGCTGCTGAAGCATGAAGTCGTGATCTCATCTGTTACGCTCCGGGGAATGATATATCAACTGCTCTGGACAATTGTTCTAGGGCCTTTTTTTATTCGCTTTTTTAACAGCATGGAAACCCGACTGAACTGTCAGTCTCTTCCCCGGTAGGCTGGCGCCATGTCAAACAATGCCCCGCTGAGTTCCCATCTAAAAACGCAGGTTCCGGATAATGACTGGTACAAACGAAGGATTATCGTTCTGCTATGCCTGGTCGTGCCGGCGTTTATGCTGCTGCTGCTGCGGCTTTTCTATCTCCAGATTGTCGAAGGCGAAAATTTCAGGAAGCTTTCTGAACACAACTGTATCCGTCTGCAAGCCATTGATCCACCGAGGGGTCTTATCTTTGATCGCAATGGCAGACTTCTGGTAGACAACCGTCCCTCCTATGACCTGAGCATTGTGGTCAGGGACGCCAAACCATTGAATGCAACTCTTCAGCGTCTGTCCCGATATACCCGTATGCCGCTGGATGCTCTCTGGTCTGAAATCGAAAAATATCGGAATCAACCTTCGTACAAGCCTGTGCCTTTGCTGCAGGATATCGGCAGAGATATGCTGGCAGTGCTGGAGGTAAACCGTTATGAGTTGCCGGGCATCGTGATAGATGTACGATTGCGCAGACTTTATGTTAACGATCAGAGCGCGGCTCATATTCTTGGATATGTGGGTGAGATCAGCAGCGATGAATTGAAATCTCCCCGCTATGCCAGTTATAAACGCTCAGATATTGTCGGAAAGGCCGGTGTCGAAAAAACGTTTGAGAATGTACTGCGCGGTGAGCGCGGTGGCCGCCAGGTCGAAGTAAATGCTGCAGGACAGCTTGTCAAAATCTTAAAAACTGTGGATGCGGTTCCTGGGAATAACATATTCCTGTCATTTGACCTTGGCCTCCAGCAAAAGGCTGAAAAACTGATAGATAATGTTCATGGAGCGGTCGTTGCAATGGATCCTGATACGGGATCCATTCTGGCAATGGCCAGCAGCCCGTCATATGACCCGAACATGTTCATCAATGGGTTCAGCCAGGAACAGTGGCAAAAACTCATCAGCGATCCATTTCATCCCCTGGAAAACAAGGCGATTCAGGCGGAGTATCCCCCGGCATCCACATATAAGATCATTACAGCGATGGCAGGCCTTCAGGAAGGCGTGATCAACGATGGAACGACACTGTTCTGTCCCGGGTTCTATAAATTCGGAGGCAGGGATTATCGCTGCTGGAGAAAAAGCGGACATGGGTCTATCAATGTAACAAAGGCGCTGGCCGAATCCTGTGATGTGTTTTTTTACCAGGTGGGTTTGCGTCTGGGGGTTGACCGTTTGGCTTTTTATGCCAAAGCCAGCGGCCTGGGAAGCCTGACGGGAATTCAATTGGATCATGAGTCGGCAGGTCTGGTGCCGACGTCTGACTGGAAAAAACGTCGATTCAAGGTTCCCTGGCAGAGCGGAGAAACCCTGTCCGTGGCTATTGGTCAGGGATATAATCTGGTGACGCCGCTTCAGCTCTGTGCGATGATTGCGACCGTGGCCAATGGCGGAACGCGGTTTGTGCCCCAGATTGTCAGTAAAATTGAAAATGCATCCGGAGATGTTATCAGAAAATCGGCGCCTGAGGTCGCCGGCCATCTGCCGGTATCGCCCGATAATCTGGATATAGTGAAAAAAGGGTTGTGGGATGTGGTTAATGAAAAGTATGGAACGGGCAGAATTGGCGCCATACCGGGGGTGGAAGTCAGTGGAAAGACCGGAACAGCCCAGGTTTTCAGTCGGAAAACCAATGATACTGAAAACGAAAAACAGCGGGCAGAACGCCTGAGATCTCATGCATGGTTTGTGTCGTATGCACCATCGGATAACCCTAAAATAGCCGTTGCCGTGCTGGTCGAACATGGTGTACATGGCGCCAGTGCGGCAGCGCCGATTGCCCGGGAAGTGATTCGGGCATATCTGGCGGAAAGTAGTTCTCAGCCTTCTGGAGAAGCGCATCAATAACAACGGATATCATCATGTTTGACGACTTCGTAAAAAGTCCGCATGCTGCGTTGCGCCGCATCCTTCGTCATTGCAGCGTACCACAAGTACGCTTCATTCCTTGCGGATTTGCGCGCCTTGCCTGTGAACTTTTTACAAAGCCGTCTGAAAATCGACTTTTCACGAGGCCATCATGTTTGATCGCAGATTAATAGAAAATTTTGACTGGGTGCTGCTGTTGGTGACATTGCTGCTGGTGGCTTCCGGACTGATAACGCTCTACAGCGCTGCCAGCGCAGGAATGCCGGTGACCCAGGCATTTTATTTCAGGCAGCTCATGTGGTTCGGAGCCGGGATACTGGTGATGACGGGGGCTTTTCTATTCAATTACAAAAAATTAGACCAGTATGCATACATCGTCTATGGATGTTGTATTCTTATGCTTCTGGCGGTGCTGGTCGCCGGAAAATATGTTGCAGGGTCGAGGCGCTGGCTGGCGCTGGGGCCGATTTCACTTCAACCGTCAGAACTGGTCAAGGTTGCCGTTATCATGGTGTTGGCCCGCTATTATTCTCGATCTGCAACAGTAAAGGGAATGGGATTTCGGGAACTTCTGGCGCCCATGCTCCTGACAGGCATTCCCTTTATTCTGATCGTCAAACAGCCGGATTTGGGAACGGCGATGACAATTGTCATTATTGCAGCAACCATGACCCTGTTCAGTAAAATCGAGAAACGAACGCTGGTATGTATTTTTATATGCGGGTTTGTAACGATTCCGGTAATCTGGCTGTTTTTGAAAGGATACCAGAAGCAGCGGATACTGACCTTTCTGGAACCGGACCTGGATCCACTGGGCGCTGGATATCATATTATCCAATCGAAAATCGCAATTGGCTCCGGAATGTTGTTTGGTAAGGGGCTATTGATGGGTACTCAGAATTCGCTCTCATTTTTACCGGAACATCATACGGATTTCATTTTTTCCGTTCTTTCTGAGGACTGGGGTTTTGCAGGTTCCGCCATTATTTTGCTATTGTTTCTATTTCTAATCATCTGGGGGCTGAATATTGCGCATGGGTGTCGTGATTCATTCGGAATATTGATGGCTGTGGGTATTTCAGCGCTCATTGGATGGGAGGCCGTAATCAATACAGGAATGGTGATGGGGCTGCTCCCGGTGGTGGGGATTCCACTGCCGTTTATCAGCTATGGAGGTTCGTCAGTTATCAGTATGATGCTGTGTATGGGAATATTAATGAACATCAGTATGCGCCAATTTATGTTTGAGTGAATCAGAATATCAATGGACAACTTCGCAAAATGTACAATTCCAGTGCTGAATCTTTCGCGACGCAGTTTGCGAATCGTTCCCCAAGCCGATTTTTTTATGACGGTATCAATATTTAACTGTCTGAAAACTCATGTTCTTTTTTTAAAAAATGGGTTGCTGGGAAAATTCGAAAAAAACTTTTGACAATATGTTCCGGCAGATGGTATAGACCGCAAGTCCAGACCATGATATGCAAAAATCAATAGATATTTATCGCTGTTCACAAATTGAAATTCATAATGAACGGAGGGTGTGCGTATGATTAGTGTTGATGGATCGGTTTTTATTCAAATTGCTAATTTCATTTTTCTGATTTGGGTGATGAATATCATTTTGTATAAGCCCATTCGGAAAGCGCTGATTCAGCGAAAAGAAAAGATATCAGGTTTGGAAGGCAGTATTTCAGATTTTATTTCTCAGGCGCAAGAAAAAGAAAATGCGTTTGCAGCAGGCATCAGAGAAGCTAGGGCAAATGGCCTTAAGGAAAAGCAGGCGATGATGCAATCCGGCTCTGAAGAAGAGAGAGTGATTATTGAAAATATCAATAAAAAGGCTCAGGCGGATATGCTGGCATCCCGTGAGAAAATAGCAAAAGAGGCTGAGGCTGTTCGTGTTTCCCTTCAAAAAGAACTTGACGTGTTTGTCATGGCTATAAGTCAGAAAATATTGGGGAGGGCTGTTTGATGAAGATTCCGGGAAACAGGAATAGTATGTGGCGTGTTTCGTTGCTGGCTTTGTCGCTGGTGTTGTTGTTTTGGGGTAGCTTTGCGTTTGCCTCCGAGGGAGGGGGTGAAGGGCATGGCGGGGGAGGACATGAAGGCGCTGAGGCAAAGGGATGGGTGGCGACAGACACTTATCGGGTCATGAATTTTGTGGTTCTGGCTGCTGCGCTGGTGTTTCTGCTGAAAAAGCCCTTGGTGCAGGCGCTGGGCGGAAGGATTGAGGGGATTCGGTCTCAGCTTGATGAGCTTGAATCCAGGAAGGCCGATGCCGAAAAAACAATGGCCGAATACAACGCCAGGATTGCTGGCCTCAGTAAAGAGGCGGAAGGCATTATTGCTGAGTATGTGCGTCAGGGAAATGAAGCCAAGGCTAAAATACTCAGAGAGGCTGAAATGTCTGCCCAAAAATTGGAAGAGCAGGCCAGGCGCAATATCGAAAATGAATTTGCGGTCGCCAAACAGCGTTTGCAGCAGGATGTTTTTGAAAACGCTATGGCGAAGGCGGAAGAAATCATCAGAAAAAATATTACGGCTGATGACCAGAATCGGCTTGTGGATGAATATCTTGACAAGGTGGTGGCATCGTGAAAAATCTATCTATTGCAAGGCGATATGCCAAGGCGCTTCTGATGATCGGCAAAAATGATGGGGCGGCTGAAAATTACAGGCAGGAGCTGGAGGGCTTTGTGGGGTTGGTTGCTCGTGAAGCGGCTTTGGGTCAGATTCTTAACAATCCGCTCTATAACGCCGGTGATCGCAAGAAGGTGCTGACGGCCCTGATTGATAAATTGAGCCTTTCCGGTGTGATGTCTTCTTTTTTAAAGCTTCTGTTTGATAAGGGGCGATTTGGCTTCATAGCGGCAATTAATGAATTTTACCAGAAGTTGGCGGATGATCTCAAGGGTGTCGCGCGCGCCAGCATTGTTTCAGCCAATGAGCTTTCATCCGAAGCTGTTGAGAAGATTCGTAAGGCACTGTCAAAGAAAACAGGCAAGGATATTGTCTTGAATATTAAAACAGATCCGGCTCTGATTGGTGGGGTGGTTACCAAGATTGGGGATCTTGTTTTGGACGGCAGCATCAAAACACAATTACTCAACATGAGAGAATCTTTAAAAAGGGGTGAGAGCGTATAATGGAATTAAGAGCTGAAGAAATTAGTCAAATCATTAAAGATCAGATCAAGGATTACGACAAGAAGGTGGAGCTCAGCGAGACCGGTGTCGTTTTGTCTGTGGGTGATGGTATCGCCAGGGTGTATGGTCTTGAAAAAGCAATGGCCCTGGAACTGGTGGAGTTCCCGGGTGGCATCCTTGGCTTGGTGTTGAACCTTGAAGAAGACAATGTGGGCGTTGCCATTATGGGTTCAGACATTCAGATCAAGGAAGGCGATATTGTAAAGCGCACTGGACGGATTGCTCAGGTTCCTGTGGGCGAAGCGGTTCTGGGCCGTGTAGTGTCAGCGGTCGGCGAACCTATAGATGGAAAAGGTCCCATTGATGCCAAAGAATTCCGCCGTGTTGAAATGGTGGCCCCCGGTGTTATCGCCAGAAAGAGTGTTCATGAACCCATGGTAACGGGCCTCAAAGCCATTGACGCTATGACGCCTGTAGGTCGCGGGCAGCGCGAGCTGATCATCGGCGACCGCCAGATCGGCAAAACAGCCATTGCCATTGACGCCATTATCAGCCAGAAAGGCCAGGACGTTTTTTGCGTATATGTTGCCTGCGGGCAGAAGAAATCGACGGTCGCCCAGGTTGTTTCGGCACTCGAAAAACATGGCGCAATGGCATATACCACTGTGGTTGCGGCATGCGCCAGCGATCCTGCAACACTTCAGTATGTTGCCCCTTACGCCGGTTGTGCAATGGCAGAGTATTTCAGAGATACCAAAAGACATTCGCTGATTATTTATGATGATCTTTCCAAACAGGCTGTGGCGTATCGCCAGGTATCCCTGCTGCTCAGACGGCCTCCTGGACGTGAAGCCTATCCGGGAGATATTTTTTATAACCACTCCCGCCTGCTCGAACGTTCCGCCAAATTGAATGATGAACTCGGTGCAGGATCTCTGACAGCGCTTCCGATTATCGAAACACAGGCCGGTGACGTTTCTGCATATATTCCAACCAACGTTATTTCCATTACTGATGGTCAGATATATCTGGAACCTAAACTTTTCTTTGCGGGCGTTCGTCCTGCAATCAATGTCGGATTGTCCGTTTCCCGAGTGGGCGGAGCTGCTCAAACCAAAAGTATGAAACAGGTCGCCGGTACGCTGCGTCTCGATCTGGCCCAATACAGAGAGCTTGAGGCTTTTGCCGCATTTGGCAGCGATCTGGATAAATCCACCCAGAATCAGCTTACTCGTGGCGCCCGTCTGGTCGAAATCCTGAAACAGCCACAGTATAAACCGCTTGCCATGGAAAAACAGGTTACGATTCTGTTTGCTGGAACCAGGGGATTTCTCGATAAATACCCCATTGATGTGCTGGCGAAATACGAAGCTGGTCTTTATACATTCATTGAAGAAAGACATCCGAATATTTTTACTGAACTGGCCGAGAAAAAGGTTATTACCGACGATATCGACAAAATGCTCCGGACAGCTTTAAGTGAATATGACGAAGAGTTCAAAGATACCATAAAATGATGAATGTGAATATTAACATCTCTGTTGTCTGATATTAAGGACGATTCAATATGGCAAGACTAAAAGATGTTCAAAACAAGATCGGCGCAGTTAAAAAAACCAAACAAATTACCAAGGCCATGAACATGGTAGCTGCTTCCAGACTTCGTGGGGCGCAGATGAATATGGAGGCTTTTCGTCCTTACGCGAATAAATTTGCTGAAGTTCTGACCAGTTTATCGCAAAAAGCAGGAGAAGGAGCAAGTCCACTGCTCATTCCACGGGAAGAAGTCAAATCGGTTCATGTTGTGTTGTGTACTTCAGATAGAGGGTTGTGTGGTGGTTTTAATACCAATCTGATTACTAAGGCTGAAAAATTTGTCAATGACATCACAGCTAAAGGGATGGATGTTTCGATCACGAATTTCGGGAAAAAAGGTCGGGATTGGTCCAGAAAAACCAAAATGTCCATTGCGGGAGAGCATGTAGGGATTATTGGAACAGCAGTTGGCTTTAACGTTGCTTCAACATCCGGGCGCAAGCTGGTTGATCAGTTTCTGGCGGGGATTTATGATGAGGTCTATGTCATTTTCTCCGAATTCAAAACGATGTCTAAACAGGTGCCCGTAATTGAAAAAATATTGCCCATTATCCCGTTTGAAACTGAAGTTAACACTCCTGCAGATACGGACAAGCCCTATCAGGCTGAACATATCTGTGAACCATCACCTGTCGGTCTCCTGGGTGAATTGTTGCCAATGAATGTGTATGTCCAGTTACACAGGGCATTTTTAGAAACATCTACCAGCGAACATGCTGCCAGAATGATGGCTATGGAAAATGCCACAACCGCGTGCAACGATATGATCGGAAGTCTGACCCTTGCATATAACAAGGCACGACAGGCGGCGATTACCGCGGATCTGATGGATATTGTCGGCGGCGCGGAAGCTCTCAAAGGTTAATCAAACGATGCAGCATATCGAAGGATAGGAGGATTTTTGATGGGACAGAATATTGGTTATATTAAACAGGTGGTGGGGCCTGTTGTTGACGTGGAGTTTGAGCAGGGACAATTGCCTAAAATTTTGACCGCGCTGTTGGTCACAAACCCCGCGATCAATGACGAGCCCGATAACCTCGTTATTGAAGTCGCTCAGCATCTGGGTGACAATATTGTACGTACTGTTGCAATGGATGTTACAGACGGTCTGGTTCGCGGGATGCCGGCTAAAGATACGGGAAGCCCGATTATGATGCCAGTTGGCAAGGCTGGTTTGGGTAGAGTTTTAAATGTTGTCGGAAGACCGGTGGATGGGCTCGGTCCGATCAGCCAGGAAAAAATGATGCCGATTCACCGTGAAGCTCCAAAGTTCACGGAACAGGATACGACGGTGCGTGTTCTGGAAACAGGCGTTAAGGTTATTGACCTGCTGGTGCCGTTTCCCCGCGGTGGGAAAATGGGCCTTTTCGGTGGCGCCGGTGTTGGAAAGACCGTTATCATGATGGAGATGGTCAACAATATCGCCATGCATCATGGTGGTATTTCGGTTTTTGCCGGTGTGGGTGAAAGAACTCGTGAAGGTAACGATTTATATCATGAAATGAAAGAGTCCGGCGTTCTGCCCAAAGCTGCACTGATTTACGGACAGATGACAGAACCCCCTGGAGCCAGAGCCCGTGTAGCACTTTCCGCACTTACGGCTGCTGAATATTTTCGCGATGTTGAAGGTCAGGACGTTCTGATTTTTATTGATAACATCTTCCGATTCACGCAAGCCGGTTCAGAGGTCTCTGCGCTTCTTGGTCGTATGCCGTCTGCGGTGGGTTATCAACCGACTCTGGCTGTTGACCTGGGTACCCTTCAGGAACGTATCACATCAACTGATAAAGGCGCTATTACCGCTGTACAATGCGTTTATGTGCCTGCTGACGATTTGACAGACCCTGCTCCTGCAACAACATTTGCACATCTTGACGGAACGGTGGTTCTTTCCCGTCAGATTGCCGAACTTGGAATTTATCCGGCTGTGGATCCTCTTGATTCTACCTCTCGGATTCTCGATGCTGCCTACATTGGTGATGAACATTATCAGGTCGCTCGGACAGTGCAGCAGGTTCTCCAAAAATATAAAGAATTGCAGGATATTATTGCAATTCTTGGTATCGATGAATTGTCTGACGAAGATAAGCTGACTGTTGCGCGGGCCAGAAGGATTCAGAGATTCCTGTCGCAACCTTTCCATGTAGCTGAAACCTTTACCGGTATGAAGGGCGCCTATTGTAAAATCGAAGATACGGTCAGAGGTTTTAAGGAAATTTGCGAGGGAAAACATGATGATCTTCCTGAACAGGCTTTTTATATGGTAGGCGGCATAGAAGGCGCTGTTGAGAAAGCTAAAAAAATGGCTGAAGCACAATAATCTAGTTCGAGGACAAACGAATGGCTGGAAATATAAAACTTGAGGTTGTTACTCCAGAGAAATCTGTTGTCAGTGAAGAAGCGCAGATTGTAATCGCTCCGGGTACACTTGGAGAGTTTGGTGTGCTCATTGGCCATACCCCATTTTTAACAACTTTAAAACTAGGCATTATTCACTATAAAGATGCCAAAGGTATTGAACGCTTTGTCTTTGTCAGTGGCGGTTTTGCTGAAGCTCTTCCGGATCGGGTAACGGTTCTTGCCCAATCTGCTGAGCGCAGGCGGGATATTGATGTAAGCCGAGCAAAGGCTGCATATGAAAGAGCGATAAGCAGGGTAGAAGGCAAGGTAAAGGAAGATATTGACTTTACCAGAGCCAGAGCAGCACTTAACAGAGCCTTGTATCGTCTGAAGTTGGCTGAAACCCGTAAATCACTGTAGTTTTAACGCATCATACTTGTATAAAAAAGGCGGGCCATGAGATTGGTCTGCCTTTTTTTTGTTTTTGGAGAGTTTAACAGCATTGGCAGGTAAAAATATGCAAGATATATCCAGAACATTAGCAGTGATAATTCTGGCGGCAGGTTTGGGAAAACGGATGAAATCGCATAAAGCAAAGGTTTTACACGAAATTGCAGGTAAACCAATGCTTTATTACGTTATTGATGCAGCAGTAAAGTTGACGGAAGAAAATGTTTATGTGGTTGTGGGGTTTCAGTCGGATATCGTACAGATATCTATGAATCCATATTTTAATGTCCATTATGTCTCTCAGGAGGAACAACTGGGAACAGGTCATGCCGTTTCCTGTGCCATTCCATTTCTGCCTGAGAGTGTGAATGATGTAATCATTTTATGCGGAGATACACCTCTGATTAAGGCTTCAACACTGAATAATTTTCTGAAATATCATCAAGATCAACAAAATGATATCACTCTTCTTGCTGTAAATATGCTGAATCCGACAGGCTATGGCAGATTGCTTATGGATACAGACAGGCGCGTGACAGGAATTGTGGAAGAAGCGGATGCCAATTCTGAACAACGAAAATTAAATATTGTGAACGCCGGTATATATTGCATAAACAAACAACTCTTGAAAGATTCACTTGGCTTCCTGGACACTCGGAATGCACAGCATGAAATGTATTTGACCGATGTTGTGGGTATTGGAGATCGCCTCGGGAAAAAAATTGGAGCATTAATTTCTGAAGATTCATGTGAAACGATCGGCATTAATTCTCAGGAAGATTTGAAAGTGGCTGAAATTCAGATGCTGCGACAAACAAAGTCTTGACATTCTTGAGTCTCCGTGAGTATATAAACCAAGAGGTGAGATGGTGGAAAATGAGATGCAGTTAATTCAACAATTTGATGAAATAGAAAATAAAGTTGAATGTTTGATTGGTATTTGCCGTTCGCTTGAAACAGCCAATCTTGAGCTTCGTAATAAGGTTTCCAGTCTGGAGAACGAATTAAAGGATAAAACGGAAATAATTACGGGCCTGACGGATGAGAAATTGCTGGTACAGTCTAAAATTGAGACTATTCTGGAAAAGCTTGAAAATATGGCCGCGAATAATTTAAATTCATTACCGTGACTGCTGTGAAGAAAGGTGGTAATTTTCTTTGGAAGATTATCTGACCATAACACTTTTTAACCAGACTTATAAATTCAAGTTTGATGCCGACAATCTGAGCGGAAGAGAAGCGGCGGATGTCCTTCTGAGCGAGGTTGAAAAGGTGGACGTGCAGCATCAAGGGGCAGTGCATGTCAATAAATTTGTGGTGTTGGTTATGGCGGCATTGAATATTGCGGTTGATAATATTGCTCAGAGACGCAACTGTCAGAGTCAGTTGTCTGTTGTAGGCGGTCGTTCCCTGCAACTGATTCGACGTCTGGATAATTACATTGCATTGCACATGGACCTGATGGGTGGATAAATTAGAGCGGTGTGCTGATATATAAACCCCTGCCGTGTTCGTTATTGGAAGATGTTCTTTGTCCCAACATTTATTTTGTCCGAGACTTACCTGATTTTGGTGTGCAAGTTCTGCTCGCACAGAAAAGCCTGAAAAAATCATACAATGTCTCAAATTTCCTGATTTGGCTCAAAGGCCTTACAAAACGGCACAGTTGCGGGGGTTTATACGTCGCTTCAAGGTAATTATAGAGTTGTTTGTTGAATCACGTTGATTGCTCAGAAGATGTAGGCTGTTTTTCCGTCAAAAATCTAAACTCAGATATATTCAGTAATATTTTCAGTATATTCGTTTCCTGTCATCGTCTTTTTCCCGCGCTGTCTTTCCTCAATATCTCTGTAAAAACATCATTATAGCTGTTATCATAAATCCATCTGGTATCTGGATGACTCTCTAGGAGATAATGAATGAATGAATATGCGGTATTGTTGAGTATTATCGGTTTCGGCGCAGGCTTTGCGGTGGCATACTGGATGAAACTTAAGAGCCTGAAAGATAAGATTGCCGACGCCGAAGCGGAATCCGAGCGGATATATCAAGATGCGCGCCACCGTGCAGACACGCTTGTCAAGGAAGCGCAAATTGAGGCCAAAGATGTAATTTTCAAGATGAAAAGCGATTTTGACTCTGAAACCAAAGAAACCCGTTCGGAGTTGAAGAAGAAAGAAAACTGGCTGATACAGAAAGAAGAGAATATTGATCGGAAAATCGAACAGTCTGAGCGAAGAGAACAGGATGTAATCAAGAAAGAAAAAGCACTGCTGGAAATTGAAGAGCAGATTGAAAAAAAAGATGTCGAATATAAAGGGCTTATCGAAGAACAGAGAAAAATGCTTGAAAGAATATCTTGTCTTTCCTGCGAGCAGGCCAAAGAGCTTTTGATTCGCGCTATGGAAAACGAGGCGAGATATGAGGGAGCAAAACTCATCAAACGAATTGAAGCGGAAACGCTCGAAGAGGCGGATAAAAAGGCCAAGAAGATAATTTCGACTGCAATCCAGCGCTATTCCGGAGAGTTTGTTGCGGAAAGGACGGTATCGGTGGTGCCGCTTCCGGGGGATGAGATGAAAGGCCGCATCATCGGCAGGGAAGGGCGCAATATACGGGCGCTCGAGGCGGCTACCGGAATTGATCTGATTATTGACGACACTCCTGAAGCGGTGATTCTATCCGGCTTTAATCCGGTACGGAGGGAGGTGGCGCGTCTTTCCCTGATTCGTCTGATAGCCGATGGCCGGATTCATCCGGCCAGAATCGAAGATGTTGTGAAAAAAGTTACCCAGGAAGTCGATGTCACCATCAAAGAAGCCGGAGAGCAGGCAGCTTTTGATCTGGGGGTGCATGGGATTCATCCCGAGCTGATCAAGTATATTGGCAGCCTTAAATTCAGGACAAGTTATGCACAGAATGTTCTGCAACACTCGGTGGAAGTCGGATTCCTGTGCGGAATCATGGCATCTGAGCTGGGGCTGAATTCCAAGCTGGCGCGGAGAATGGGCCTGCTTCATGATTTAGGTAAAGCCATAGATCACGAAGTTGATGGGCCGCATGCGATTATCGGGTCCAAACTGGCTAAAAAATACGGTGAGTCGCCCAAGGTGGTTCATGCCATTGCTGCTCATCATGAGGATGTGCCTCCCAATACGGTATATGCGTTTCTGGTGCAGGCTGCCGATGGACTTTCGGGAGCGCGCCCTGGAGCGCGCAAGGAGTTGCTCGAAAATTATGTAAAACGGCTCGATGATCTTGAAAAAATAGCCAATTCATTTCACGGTGTTTCTAATTCCTACGCCATCCAGGCCGGCAGGGAGCTGCGCGTTATTGTCGAAAGTGATACTATTTCCGATGAAGAAACAACGCTGCTCAGCAGGGATATTGTAAAAAAAATCGAAGAGACATTAACCTTTCCTGGACAAATAAAGGTGATGGTGATTCGCGAAACCAGAGCCATTGAGTTTGCCAACAAATGACAACTTGCAAAATGTCCGCATGCTGTGTCAGCGCTGCATCTTTCGTCGTTGAGGCGTACGAAAGTACGTTGCACTCTTCAGGATTTGCACACCTTGCCTGCGAACATTTTACAAAGCCGCCAATAAATAGGGCTTCAACATCATGAAAAATATCATCGAGGTTCTGAAAGAAAGAGGGTTTATCGAACAGACGACGCACGACCGTGAGCTTTCGAATTATTTGGCGAATGGCAGCGTTACCTGTTATATCGGCTTTGATCCAACGGCATCCAGCCTGCATGTGGGCAGTCTGGTGCCGATCATGTCGCTGGCGCACATGCAGCGCCATGGTCACCGGCCCATTGCGCTGGTGGGTGGTGGCACCGGACTGGTGGGTGATCCCAGCGGAAAGACGGAAACCCGGCAGTTATTGACCAGCGCGCAGGTTGATGACAATGTGGTGGGCATCAAGCGGCAGCTCTCCCGGTTTCTCGATTTCAGCGATGGAAAGTCTTTGCTTCTGAACAATGCGGACTGGCTTTCCAATTTAAAGTATATTCCTTTTTTAAGGGATATCGGGAAATATTTTTCCGTTAATCGCATGATAAAATCTGAAAGCTACCGCATGAGGCTTGAAGCTGAGGACGGGCTTAATTTTATCGAATTCAATTATATGCTGCTTCAGGCATATGACTATCTGGAGCTTTTCGACAGAACCGGATGCCGTCTTCAGATGGGGGGCAGCGATCAGTGGGGCAACATTGTAGCGGGGATAGACCTGATCCGGCGTTTGAGGCAGCAATCCGCGTTCGGCATTACGTTCCCATTGATTACAACCAGTACAGGTGCCAAAATGGGAAAAACGGCCAAGGGCGCAGTATGGCTCGATCCGGATAGAACGACCCCCTATGAATATTTTCAGTTCTGGATCAACACCGATGACGCAGATGTGGCGCGTTTTCTGCGATTGTTTACATTTCTGCCGGTGGATGAGATCACTGCGACCGAACACCTTAGAGACGCGGATATCAACAGCGCCAAAGCGGTGCTGGCGTTCGAGGCGACCCGTCTGGCGCATGGCGCGGAAGAAGCGATGAAGGCATACCAGGCGTCGGCAGGCGTTTTTGGCGCCAGAGTCATTCCGGAGCATCTTCTGCCGTCAAGCAGTATTCCCCGAAAAGACTGCCGGCAGGATGACCAGTCCATGCCGCATTCGTTTGTCAGCCGCAGTGAACTCGTCAAGGGAATTCCTGTATTCAAGCTGCTGTTCAGCTCTGGGCTTACGGCGTCGGGAGGTGCTGCAAGGCGCCTTGTGGAGCAGGGCGGTGCTTACATCAATGGACATCGTGTGCCTTCAGTTGACTACATGGTAAGCGACAAGGATCTGCACAATGATGAGATACTTCTGAGCTCCGGCAAGAAGAAGTTCCACAAAATCAAGTGTTCGGATATCGCATTGAGCCAAAGCCAGGATGTCACGGGAAAAGAGTAAGGGCGATTTGCCATGTCTCTGAAATGGACGGCTGATATCCTGGGATGGACAGGTGCTGCATGTCTTCTGATAGCCTATGGTTTGCTTTCCATGCGCAAGCTGGAAAGTAATTCCATGAGCTATCAGGTACTCAACCTGTTCGGCGCCGGTTTTTTGATGATAAATTCTCTGTATTACGGCGCGTATCCACTGGTAAGCGTCAACGGGATATGGCTTGGCATCGGTATGCTGTCTCTGCTCTATGGCAAAAAGTGACGACTTCGTAAAAAGTACCCGTTATGGAATGCCGGTCATCAGGAGTTGAGCGCCTTAGCTGTGAACCTTGCGCGAATTCATCGAGTTCCGGATATAAGGATTTAAATAGTGTCCGGTGTGGGACAGCGGATTTCTGGCAAGCACTTCCGGCGTGCCGCATCCGACCACATTGCCGCCGCCGTCTCCGCCTTCAGGTCCCAGGTCGATCAGATAGTCGGCGGATTTGATGACATCCAAATGGTGTTCGATGACCAGGACAGTATTGCCGGCGTCCACCAGCCGGTTCAGAATGTGCAACAGGTTCTGGATGTCTGCAATGTGAAGTCCTGTGGTGGGTTCGTCCAGAATGTAAAGGGTTTTTCCTGTGCCTTTTTTGGACAGTTCGCTGCTCAGTTTGATCCGCTGGGCCTCGCCGCCTGACAGCGTGGTGGCCGGCTGCCCTAACCGAATATAGTCCAGTCCGACATCGTAGAGGGTCTGAAGCTTCGCATGGATGGCTGGAATCTTTTCGAAGAATTCCAGCGCCTGATGCACCGTCATATCCAGCACATCAGCAATGTGTTTGCCTTTATACCGGATTTCAAGGGTTTCCCGGTTATAGCGTTTTCCGTTGCAGACATCACAGGTGACATAGACATCCGGAAGAAAGTGCATTTCGATTCTGATGACGCCGTCTCCACCGCAGGCTTCGCATCGTCCGCCCTTGACATTGAAACTGAAGCGACCGGGTTTGAAACCCCGCTGGCGGGCATCCTGGGTTCTGGCGAATAAATCCCGGATATGGGTAAAAACGCCGGTATAGGTGGCGGGGTTGGAGCGAGGGGTCTTCCCGATCGGCGATTGATCGATGTTGATCACCTTGTCTATAAATTCGAGTCCTTCCAGCCGGGTGTAAGGCGCTGCTGAGATACGGGAATGGTACAGTCGCTGTTTCAGCGCGTTATAAAGAGTTTCCAGTACCAGTGTGGATTTACCGGAACCTGAAACCCCTGTTACGCAAATAAAACATCCTAGAGGAAAATCCACTCGTATCTCTTTAAGGTTGTGGCCGCAAGCCCCTTCGATTCGAATCCATTGTCCGTTTCCAGGTCTTCGTATGGACGGCGTTTCAATCCGTTTTCGTCCGGAAAGATATTGACCGGTCAGGGACTGGCTGTTCTGTACGAGATCCTCAGGGCTTCCCGAAAACATCACCTCACCGCCCAGAATACCTGCACCGGGCCCTATATCCACCACATGATCGGCAGCCCGGATGGTTTCTTCATCATGTTCCACCACCAGTACGGTGTTTCCTAAATCCCGCATCTGCTTCAGAGCGGACAACAGGCGCTGGTTATCTCTCTGGTGCAGTCCGACGCTGGGTTCATCCAGCACATACAAAACGCCGGTCAACTTGGAACCGATTTGGGTGGCCAGACGGATTCGCTGGCTTTCTCCACCGGAAAGCGTATTGGCGGAGCGATCGAGAGCCAGGTAAGAAAGTCCTACATGCTGTAAAAATCCCAGGCGTTCAATCACTTCTTTCAAGATGCGGTCGGCAATGATCTGTTGTCTGTTGGAGAACTTGAAATGCTGAAATTTTTCTAGGGCGTTGCCGATAGACAGCGATGTCAAATCGCTCAGGGAATATTCCTGAACGCGGACGGAAAGGGCTGCTGGATTCAGTCGGGAGCCTTTGCACACCGTGCAGGGCCGAAAGTTCATATACTGCTGGATTTCATCTTTAGCCCAGGAGGAGTCTGTGGCTTTATAGCGGCGTTCCAGTTTGGGGATAATGCCTTCAAATGGTTTGGAATAGTCTAAACGACGTTCGCCGTGTTCGATGTAAAACCGGATAGGCGTATCGCCTGAACCGTACAGCAGCACCTGTCGAAATGCTTCGGGAAGTTCTTTGTAAGGGGTGTAAATATCGGCGCCGTAAGTGTGGGTGAGCGCTTCCAGAAATTCGATAAATTGCAGGGAATCACGTTTTGCCCACGGCAGTACCGCACCTTCCCGCAGCGACAGCTCAGGATTGGGAATAACGAGATCTGGATCCACAGCCGTAATGGCGCCCAGCCCATCGCAATTCGGGCATGCTCCCTGCGGAGAATTAAAGGAAAAACTGGCCGGAGTAAACGGCGGATAACTGACGCCGCAGGTAATGCAGACGGCTTTTTCACTGAAGACAAGCGGCGCCGGCTGGCCCACAATTTCAATCAGCGCTATGCCGCTGGATTGTGACAGAGTCAGTTCCAGTGAATCCGCCAGCCGATTTTCGATGCCGGCTTTGATGATCAGTCGATCTACCACCACATCGATGGTATGATGCGTTTTTTTGTCCAACCCCTTGATTTGCTCGATATCCTGAAAATTTCCATCCACCCGGACTTTTGAAAATCCCTGGCGCATGAGCTGTTTGAACAGTTTGTCATGACTTCCTGTGCGTTCTTTTACCAGTGGGGCAAGAAGGATAATCCGGGAGCCGGTTTCAAGAGACATCAGGTGATCCATCATCTGATCCAGGCTCTGGCTGACGATCGGTTTCCCACAGCGATGGCAGTGAGGAATGCCGACTCTGGCAAAAAGCAGCCTTAAGTAATCATAGATTTCCGTAACGGTTCCGACAGTGGATCTGGGGTTATGGCCTGCTGTTTTTTGCTCGATGGCGATGGCCGGGGACAGTCCTTCGATAAAATCGACATCCGGTTTTTCCATCCTTTCCAGAAACTGGCGTGCATATGTGGAGAGGGACTCCACATACCGGCGCTGGCCTTCGGCATACAATGTGTCAAACGCCAGAGAGGATTTTCCGGAGCCTGACAGCCCGGTGATGACCACCAGGCTGTTTCTGGGAATATCCAGGTCAATATTCTTCAGGTTATGTTGTCTGGCGCCGCGCACCAGGATGTGATCCGTTGACATTGTAGATTCCAGTGACTGTTTATGTAAACAAATGATTTACCTGTTTCCTGAAATCTTTATCGGTAGTTCCGGTAATCGATGGCGTATTGCTGGGCCTTGTAAGCAAACTTGCGAACAGTTGTTTTTAGAAGCTGCGCGGCGGTGGTGATATTGCCGCGAGTGTTTTTGAGGGCATCTATGATCATTTCCTTTTCAAGATTGGCCACGGCCTCCTCGAGAGAATGTGCGGGAAGGGTTCCGGATTCCACTCCGGTCTGGAGCGTGGCCGGAAGGTGATAGCTGTGAATGACGCCCTCATCGCACAAAAGCACCGCTCGTTCAATGCAGTTTTCAAGCTCTCTGACGTTTCCGGGCCAGTGATAGTTCATCATCATATCGATGGCCGGTGTTGAAAATCTCCGGATATTCTTATGATTTTCTTTGCTGTATTTTTCAAGAAAATAGTCGGCCAGAAGCAGAATGTCGGTTTTGCGTTCTCTGAGTGGTGGCATATAGATGGGGAATACATTCAGACGGTAATAGAGATCGCCCCGAAAGGTTTCATCTTCAATGGACTGCTCCAGATTTTTATTGGTAGCGGCGATCACCCGCACATCCACCTTGATGGTCTGGTGTCCGCCGACCCGCTCGAACTCCCGTTCCTGCAAAATTCTGAGCAGCCGTATCTGTACGTCCAGACCCACCGCGCCGATTTCGTCCAGAAAGATGGTGCCTTTGTTGGCCAGCTCGAATTTTCCGAGTTTTTGCTTGATAGCACCGGTGAACGACCCTTTTTCATGCCCGAACAGTTCGCTTTCGATGAGGTTGGCTGGCAGCGCCGCACAGTTGACCTTGATAAAGGCGTTCTTGGACCGCAAACTGTTGTAGTGCACCGAACTGGCCACCAGCTCCTTTCCTGTGCCGCTTTCGCCTCGGATCAGCACTGTGGCGTTGCTTTTGGATACCTGGGAAATCATCTGAAACACTTCCCGCATCCGGCTGCTGTTACCCACGATGTTGGTAAAGCTGTATTTGGTCTCGAGTTCGCTACGGAGTCTGCGGTTTTCTTCCCGAAGCTGCTCTTTTTCGAGATGAATGGTTTCTAAGTTGATCACATGCCGGGCGATCATGGTGGCGATGACGGACAGCAGCTTTTCGCCGCTTTTCAGGGAATAATTTTCATCGTACTGATGATCCACGCTGAGCGCGCCGATGACCTGATTGCCTTTTTTGATCGGCACACAGATAAAGGAAATTTCATAATCCACCTTCCGGCGCCGGGTTTCGGTACGATCCAGAAAATGCGGTTCTTCGCTGATTTTGGGAATGGTGACGGCATGGCCAGTTTGAATCACCCTTCCGGTAATGCCTTCGCCGAGTTTATAGCGCACCTTTTCCACCGCGCTTTTGGAGATGCCGTGCGCCACTTCAATGCTGATTTCATTGGTCATGGGGTTGAGCAGCGTGACCGTTCCCCGAATCATGTTAAAGGCAGTGGACAGCGTATCCAGCACCTTATAAAGTGATTTTTTCAGCTCCAGGTGTTCATTCAGCGTTTTGCTGATTTCGTACAGCAGGGTGACGTCTTCAATTCGTTTCATGGATTCCGGCATGGCTACAATTTGGCTTTTCTATAAAACTGTCAATCCAATTAACCACCGGGGATGGTTCAAAGAGACGCCCCCGATGAACAATAAGACATGAATGTCACTACCGTTTTCCCGTATGACCGCTGGTCACAGAGCTTCAGGCCGAGAATATCGGACGCTATGGTCTCCGACACCGAATGCTCGATGGCGATGCGCGCGCCATCGGCTATGGACCGGCTTTCCACAAGGCGGTGCAGCGTCGGAGCGACCATTCCCTGACAGTAGGGCGGATCGAGAAAAATCAGGTCAAACAACGGCTCGATATTCCGTAATGGATTCAAATTCCGGAGAATATCCCAGCGGATAACCCGGACTTTCTTTTCTATGGAAAACGACTGGATATTGCGGACTATCAGCGAAACAGCGGCGGCGCTGCTGTCCACCAGCACGGCGGATGCAGCCCCCCGGCTGACGGCTTCCAGTCCCAAGGCGCCGGTGCCCGCAAAAAGATCGAGCACAACAGCACCCGGTATCCGGGAAGACAGGATATTGAACAGCGTCTCTCTCAGACGATCGGATGTCGGGCGCGTCCGCCGGCCTTCCGGAGACAGAAGTCGCCGACCCCGCAATTCTCCTGCAATGATCCTCATGTTTCGGATATCACAAGGCCTTTTTCCGCCGGACGTTGTCCTTGATCCAGTTGACCCAGTCGTCGATACCGTCTTCCGTTCTGGCGGAAATTTCGAATACGGGCATCCCCGGATGAACCTGAAGAATGTTCTCGATGGTTTCCTGTTTATTGTATTCCAGATACGGAAGAAGATCAATTTTGTTCACGATCGCGGCGTCGCACACCCTGAACATCAGGGGGTATTTCAAGGGTTTGTCCTCGCCTTCGGTCACGCTGAGAACAACGACCTTGCGGTCTTCCCCGATATCGAACTCCGCAGGGCAGACCAGATTGCCCACATTTTCGACGATGAGCAGATCCATGTCGTCCAGCGGCAGCGTGGCCGCCGCGGTTGCAATGACATGCGCGGCCAGATGGCAGTCTCCACCGAAAGCGTCGGTGTTGACCTGCACCACGGGCGCGCCGGTTTTGGCCAGCCGCTCGGCGTCGTTGGTGGTGCTGACATCGCCCACGATGACGGCTGTTCGCATTTCCGGCATGAGCCGGGCGATCGTTTTTCCGAGCGTCGTCGTTTTTCCGGACCCGGGAGAACTCATCACATTCAGCACAAATATGTTCTTGTCTGCAAACAGTTTCCGATTCTGCTCCGCCATGGTGTTGTTGACATCCAGAACTTTTCGGACCACTTTGACTTCCATAACATCAATCTCCTTTTTCAACATATCGGCAAATTGTCGACGCTTCACGACGTTTGATGATAACGGCCGGAATTTACGGCGACGGGGCGTCGTTTTCTTCGAGTTCGATGGATGCGATATCCAGTTCCTGCCCCGACATCAACTGAATGGAACCGCTGCCGCATTTTGGGCAGGAAAACGCCGGGCCTTCAATCGTCCAGTGATGATCGCAGGATTTGCACCGGGCGGTCACCGGAATTTCTTCGATGATCAGCCGGGCGCCGGCAATGGCGGAATCTTTCGAAACAACATCGAAACAGAACCGGAGGCTTTCCGGCACTACGGAAGACAGTTTGCCGATCTTTACGCGCACACTTTCCACCCGGACGTGCTTCAGATGCTCCGGAATGGACGCCGAAGCAATTTCAACCACCTGCATGGCAATACCCATTTCATGCATAAACTGTGTCCTGTTGATTTCTAATTATCATATGATTGTCAGAATTGAAACAGTTCCGACGATTTTGTAAAAAATCGGCTGTGCTCCGGTTTCCCTCTCCAAAACCGGATGCCGGTCATCTATGACTGAGTTCTTATCATGAGGACATGGTATGTTCAACCGGGAAATAGCGCTGTTCTGCCTGAAGGTTACAAAAACGTCGAACCTGGCGATTTTTTACGAGGGACTCGTTTCGTTTTTAAGGAGTTTGCAGGCGATTCGGAGATCGCTTCCCTGCATACATGGATGTAATCAGAGTATGGAACACCATTTGTCCCATACCATGTGATATCCTGTGAGAAAAGAGTCATCCTTACGGTCTGGTCAGCCCGGGGATGGCCCGATTCAACAAGTGCCTGTTGTCAAATGTCAGCGATTTCCGGGAGGTCAAAATGAAAATCCTTCAGTTCGACGCAGATGTCAGAGTCATCCGCCCCACCGAACTCCAGGCCGAAACTCAGGTTGAGATCGTGAAAATGATGACGGTGTATGGGCGGTGTGGGGGAATATATTTCGGTTTCTTCTGGCCCGGCTTTGAGCTTATAACTTGAAATTATTATAAAATGATAAAATATTTTTTACTTGGCGTAGGATAACTTTTGTCGTGGTTGTAGTGTACAACATGATGAAACCTCATGGAAGGTGTATATGTATATGAAAGAATTTTTTGCACATAGCAAGGAGAACTGTTCAGTAACGGAAATGTCCTATATAGGAAAACCATGATGAATAACTACATTGCACACAGGGATCAAAAGCTTTACGAACATCTTGAAGGCGTTGCCAAACTCGCAAAAATCAATACCGATAAAATCGGTATGGGAAATTATGGGGAATTGCTGGGGCTTCTTCATGATTTCGGAAAATACAGTGCCGAATTCCAAAAATACATTACGGATGCATTAAAGAAGGACGACCCGGAGTTTAATCCGGACGAAGATGAAGAGTTTGAAGACCCGACAGGAAAAAAGGGAAAGATTGATCACTCTACCGCAGGCGCTCAGTATCTTTCCAAAATATCAGAATATTCCAGTGCTCATAAAATACTTTGTCAGATACTTTCTCTTTGTTTGGTATCGCATCATTCGGGACTCATTGATTGCTTAACAACCAACGACCGTGGAATCATGGATTCGTATTCAAAACGCCTGTCAAAGAATGACAAGAAAGCCCATCAAAATGAGTGCGTTAAAAATGTTGATAAGTTTATACTTGATAGAATAAATGCAATTCTTGAGGATAGGTCTTTAACAAAACCATTCGAAGAAACATGCCGCAGTATTATTCTTAAAGCCCCTGAACAAAATCCGCAATCAATGATTGCCCAATTCCAGTTAGGTTTACTGGTGAGGTTATTGTATAGTGGGCTCATCGATGCTGATCGACAGGACACAGCTGATTCAGAAAAACCCAAAATAGCAAAGTATCGCCAGCTTGGGAATTATAAAAAGTGGGGCTCTCTGATTGAGCGCCTTGAAAATAAATATAAAACGTTTGAAACAAAAAATCGGGTTGATGAAATTCGCCAAGAAGTATCCGAGGATTGTCTGCTGGCAGCAGAAAGATCAAAAGGCTTATTCACCCTCACTGTGCCAACCGGCGGGGGCAAGACCTTTGCAAGTCTGCGTTTTGCGCTACACCATGCTGAAAAACATGGCATGGAACGCATTATCTATGTCATTCCCTTTACGACCATTATTGATCAAAACGCGCAGGTCGTGCGGAAGATTCTTGAACCTGAAGAATGCCCTGAGGATTATGGCAAGATCGTTCTTGAACACCATTCGAATATTGGCGCAGAAGCTCAGAGCTGGAAAGAAAAGATCCTTACAGAGAATTGGGATTCCCCCATTGTTTACACCACTATGGTCCAATTTCTGGAAGCGCTTTTCGGCGCGGGGACCCGTGGTGCACGGCGGATGCACCAGTTGGCCAATGCAGTGATTGTTTTCGATGAGATTCAAACCCTTCCCGTCAAATGTGTCCATCTCTTCAACAACGCCATTAACTTTCTGGTCGATCATTGCGGAAGTTCGGTTGTTCTTTGCACTGCCACACAGCCGCTTTTAGGCGAGGTCGATGAAAAGAAAGGCTCACTTAAACTTTCTAAAGACAATGAACTCATCCCCAACGTGGACAAGCTTTTTTCCGACTTGCAGAGAGTTCATGTCCATGACTGTCGGAGATCACCAGGGTGGAAATATCCTGAAATAACAACACTTGCAGTGGAGCAGGTCAAGCAAAGTGGAAACTGTCTTGTGGTTGTTAACACAAAAAAGGCCGCCCACATGATTTTTGATGATGCAAAGAAAGATGGTCTTGAGATTTTTTACTTGAGCACGGGGATGTGCCCCACACACCGGAAACAGACACTCAAGACCATCCAGCAGAGGCTTTTGGACAAAGAGCCGATCCTTTGTATCAGTACGCAACTTATCGAGGCTGGTGTTGATATTGATTTCCGTTCGGTTATTCGTATGCTTGCCGGGCTTGATTCCATTACCCAGGCGGCGGGCCGCTGCAATCGACATGGCAGCCCGGAATTCGGCAATGTGTTTGTCGTCAATCCCCTTGAAGAGAGTCTTGATTTTCTGAAAGACATCGCGGTCGGCAAAGAAAAAACTATCCGTGTTTTTGATGACTTTAAAGAAGATCCGTCCAAATACAACAGCGATATCATTGGCCCCAAATTGCTGAAGTGGTACTATCAAAATTATTTTTATGGCCGGAGAGATCTCATGGATTATCCGGTTAAAGCTGGCCGGGACGATACCCTGCTGAACCTGCTATCATCAAACAGCCTGGCAGTTGATGAATACGGTCGTGTAAACAAAATAAAACCGGATATCTTCCTGCGGCAATCATTCATGACAGCGGCCAGGCTGTTCAAATCGATTGATGCACCGACACGAAGTGCAATTGTTCCATATGACAAAGAAGGAAAAGAATTGATTGGACAGCTCTGCGCTGCATTCGAAGTTGAAAAGCAGTATGCCTTGATCAAGAAGGCGCAGCAGTACTCTGTCAATTTGTTTCCTTATGAATTTGAAGAATTATCCAAAAAGAATGCGCTTAACCGCGTGCAGGAAGAGACAGAAATATTCTACCTTGATTATCAATACTATAGCCGTAAAACCGGCTTATCCTTGGAACCGGTGAATCAGGAGGAACAGTTCGAAGATGAATACATTACCACCTAAAAACACTATTGAATTCAGGCTTTGGGGGCGTTATGCACTTTTCACCGATCCTTTGACTAAGATTGGTGGTGAGAAGTGCTCGTACCATCTGCCGACCTACGAAGCCTTAAAGGGTGTATGCAAGTCCATCTACTGGAAGCCGACGATTATCTGGGTGGTGGATGCTGTGCGGGTGATGCGACGGATACGCACTCAGACAAAGGGGACAAAACCGCTTGAGTACAGCAAAGGAGGGAACACGCTCGCCATATACACGTTCTTAACAGGCATCGATGATCATGAGGATGATGCAAGCAGAAAATATGGTGTGGTGTATCAGGTGCGGGCGCATTTTGAATGGAATGAGCACCATGAGGATTTAAAGAAAGACCGTATTGAAGGAAAGCACTTTGCCATTGCCAAACGAATGCTCGAACGCGGAGGCCGCCAGGATATCTTCCTCGGCACGCGTGATTGTCAGGGTTATGTGGAGCCATGTGTCTTCGGCGAAGGTAAAGGTGCTTATGATGTGGACGATGAAGTTGGCTATGGGCTGATGTTTCATGGTTTCGACTATCCCGATGAAACAGGCAAGGACGAACTTTACGCCCGGTTCTGGTATCCCACAATTAGAAAGGGGATTCTGACTTTTGAAAGGCCGGAAGATTGTAAGTATCGGAAATTCGTCCGGCAGATGGAAGCCAAAAACTTCGGCATCGTGAATCTCAGATCAGTGGAATTAGAAGCTGAAGAATTGGAGGTCTTCGAATGAGTTGGATACAAAAACTTTATGAAACCAGCTTGGCAATTGATAAAGCGAATCTGAAACGCGAAGAGCGGCATTGGCCGGTTTCTCATGTGGCCAAAAAAGCTCATGTAGAGGTCACAATTGATAGTTATGGAAATTTTAGAAGTGCTCGTACATTGAATTGGGACGAAGCCATAACAATCATTCCCGTGACCGAATTATCAGCTAATCGTACAAATACAGTTGCTCCGCACCCTCTTTGTGAGGAGCTAAGCTATTGTGCAGCCGATTTACCAAACAGGAAAGAGGGACGATTTAAGGAGATGATTCGCTTGTTGGAAAACTGGGAAAGATCACCGTATACCCACCCAAAAGTAAAAGCGGTAAATGCTTACCTACAAAAAAAAACAATATATAAAAACTTATCAGAGGATAACGTATTACCTCTAAAAACTATTAATCCAAAAGGTAAAAAGACGCCTGTTGAAGACAAGAAAGTGTTCGTCAGATGGCGAATTGTTGAGTCTGAGAATCTTTGCACGGGGACATGGGAAGATGATAGTCTTATTGAATCCTGGATTAAATTCGATGCCAATCAAAACATGCCAAACCAAAAAGATCGGTCATTCTGTATGCTTTCAGCTCAAACAGTACGAATTGCAAAAGGGCACCATCGATTTTTGAGAACTTCCGATGACGGGGCTAAAATCATTTCATCAAATGATTCAGAAGGATTTACTTTTCGAGGTCGTTTTACTGATGGAAAAAATGATTATGGAAAGCAAGCTTGTACGGTCGGTTATGTTGAAAGTCAAAAAGCACACAATGCACTTAGATGGCTTATTCGTAGACAAGGTTACCATAAAGTCGAAGATGAATTTGTGAAATGTTTTGTGGCATGGGCAGTAAGTTGTAAACCCATCCCAGACCCATGCGCCAACTCCTGGGATTTTCTTGGTGAGGAGTTCCAGAAAGAAGATACTCCATCTCCACTATCCGGTGATGTCGGGCAATCATTTGCTTTGCGTTTCAAAAAGAAACTTGCCGGGTATAAGTCAAACATAAAAGACACGGAAGACATCGTTGTCATGGGGTTGGATTCTGCGACACCAGGGCGCATGGCAATAATCTTTTATCGGGAATTGACCGGTTCTGAATTTCTTGAGCGCATAGAAAAATGGCATTCTGATTTTGCTTGGTTGCAAAACTACGGCAAAGACAAGGATGATAAAAAGAAACAGATCCTTTTTGAAGGTGCACCCGCTCCCAAAGACATTGCATGGTGTGCATATGGCCGCAAGGCCGAAGGCAAGAACGGCATAAAACTTCTTAATGCAACTGTTGAACGTATTTTACCTTCAATCATAGACGGCAGGCATATTCCGCGTGATCTGGTCGAACAATGTGTCCGCCGTGTATCAAACCGGGTTGGGCTTGAACCATGGGAATTTGAAAAATGCATAGGGATAACATGCTCACTATATAAAGGATTTCACAAAGAAAGGGGGTATTTGATGGCTCTTGAGGAAGAACGAACTTCGCGGGATTACCTGTATGGTAGGTTGCTGGCAGTGGCTGAAAAGATAGAATCTATGGCGCTATTCTTCGCCAAGGAGAATCGGGAGACGACAGCAGCACGCTTAATGCAGAGATTTGCTGACAGACCATATTCAACGTGGCGTACCATTGAGACAAGCCTTGTGCCGTACATGGCTCGTATCAACGCAAAAAGACCGGGATTACTAATGGGCTATAAGGAGTTGCTCGATAGTATCTGTAACCAGTTTCAAACTGATCAATTCGAAAAGCCTGAACGTTTGAATGGCGAATTTTTACTTGCTTATCATTGCCAACGAAAATGGTTGTCAGAGCATAAAAGGGAAAAAGGCCAATGGGTATTGAAATCACCCAATGAACCAGAAGTTATAGAAACAGATTCTGAAGAATAATCCATTATAAGAGGAGAAGTCCATATGCCTACACTGAGTAAGAAAATAGATTTTGCAATTATCATGAGCGTAAAGAATGCCAATCCTAACGGAGATCCCTTGAATGGAAACCGGCCACGTACTGATTATGAAGGTCTTGGAGAGATGACAGATGTTAGTCTGAAACGAAAAGTCCGTGATCGTATGATGGAAAGATATGTCGAACTAAAAAATAAAAATGATGGGTCAGAGGAAGGACAGGCAGTTTTCGTTCAGTCTGATGATCGAAAATACGATGATGCAAAAAGCCTAAAGGCGCGGGCTGAAGCTGCACTTGGTAAAGACCTGGGTGGAGCAGAAACCGTAAAAAAAGCCTGTAAGGCTTGGATTGATGTACGTGCCTTTGGCCAACTCTTTGCCTTTAAATCAGATAAGAAAGGAAAAAAGAAGGAAGATGGTGAATCTGAAGGCGATACCGGAATTTCAATTGGGATTCGTGGTCCGGTATCAATTCAATCAGCCTTTAGTATTGAGCCTGTAAGTATTTCCAGCACACAGATTACCAAGAGTGTCAATGCCGAAGAAACCAAGGATGGCAAGAGAAGCTCCGACACTATGGGCATGAAGCACCGTGTGGATAGCGGGATCTATGTCACTTTCGGAAGTATGAATCCGCAACTTGCTGAGCGCACGGAGTTTTCAGATAATGATGCCGAGGTCATCAAAGCCATTTTGCCCAAGCTTTTTGAGAATGATGAATCATCTGCCCGCCCATCGGGAAGCATGGCTGTAAAAAAAGTTATCTGGTGGGAGCATAATTGCAAATCAGGTCAATATTCTTCTGCAAAAGTACATCAAACGTTAAAGGTTAATCCGGATGGCAGCATTGAGCCTATCAAAGACAAACTGAATGGTTTGAACCCTGAAGAAATTGACGGTTTTTGATTATTGCCTTTATACTTTTATCATTTGAAGAAACAGTATTATCAAGAAATTTATGGATTCTGAAACAGACCTTCTTCCCCTCTCCGCCCTGCGGCATTACCTCTTTTGCCCGAGGCAGTGCGCGTTGATCCATGTGGAGCAGCTGTGGTTTGAAAATCAGTTCACGGCAGAAGGCCGCGTCATGCATGAACGGGTGATCGGGAGGGATGTCTGGATCGGAGACCGGTTCGGATCGAATACGGCCATCGGTTGATTTTCCGTGAACTAGGGTTCGTGGGGCAGGCCGATCTGGTGGAGTTTCATAAAAATGACACCGGCGTCTGGATTCCGTATCCGGTGGAGTACAAACGGGGCAAACCCAAGAAAGACAACTGCGACAAGGTTCAGCTTTGCGCTCAGGGGATGCGCCCTGAAGAAATGTATAGGTGTGGCGGTTCCGGAGGGTTCCTTGTTTTACGGGACAACTCGGCGGCGGCAGGTGGTTTGTCTCAGTCCGGAGTTGAGAAAGGAGACGGCGGAAACCGCGTTGCAGATCCATGCCATGATCCGAGACCGCGTGACGCCCGGTCCGGTTTCCGATGCCCGATGTGAAAACTGTTCGTTTGTGGACTTCTGCATGCCAAAGATGTGCAGGCGGAAGTCCATCAGGAATTATCTGAAAAAGATGATGAACTGACTGAAAAATCAGGGAGAGGACATCATGTTCGATTTTTTAAAAAACCTCGATAACGACCTCAAAAACGCCCTTTTGATCCAACTGCGGAATCTGTGGACGCACACGTCCACGGCCATCGAGGGCAACACGCTCACGTTGGGGGAGACCGCGTTTGTCCTTGAAGAAGGTTTGACGATCGCAGGCAAATCGCTGAAGGATCATCAGGAAGTGGTGGGACACGCCAGAGCCATCGATTTCGTCTATGCATGTCTTGAACAAGGGCGAACGTTTACCGAGGTAGATTTGTTCGCCCTTCACAAAGCCGTGCAGACAGAGGTAGTCTTTGATGTTTACAAACCGGTCGGCGGTTGGAAAATAGAACCCAATTCCACCGTGGGTGTTGTTGGCGGCAAGCAGGTGATTTTTGAATATGCGCCGCCTGCCGACGTGCCGATGCTGATGGCAGACTGGTTCAGACTGTTTGACGATGAGTGCCGGAATATAACCTGTGGAAGCTGGCAACAGGCACTGAATGCCTATGTCCGGCTGCATATCACGTTTGTCCGGATTCATCCTTTTTTTGACGGTAATGGCCGGCTATCCAGGCTGGTGTCCAATTTTCCGGTTCTTAAGGCCGGACTGCCGCCGATCATCATTCCCAGGGAGCAGCGCAAGGCGTATATTGATGCGTTGTCGGCGTATCATCATTCTGTCGGGCAGATCCGTCGCGGTGACATGCTGTTGCCGGAAGCAGGGCATCTGAAATTGTTCACAGGATTCTGTCACAAAGCGTGGCAGTCATCCAGGGAGCTGGTGGAGGAAGTCCAGCGGAAACAGCAGGCCCGGCGGAAATGAGGTTTTGTCTCGGACATACGGGTGAAAATCTGTCGGGGATTGTCTGCTTCGGAAACGTGAGCATGAGTCCGTTTCTCGCCCGGATCAAAGGCCCGGTGTCGGGCAATGTTCTGGTCCGGCGGGAGCGTGAATTGAAACTCAAACCGCTTCAGGCATGTTGTTTTCCACCGCATAGCGCTGCTTCAGGCGATGCAGTACCTGGTCGTAGCACTCCGGACGGATAGCCTGGATGTCTTGAAATCCCATATCTTTCAGTACCTGCTGAAGCATGGCCTTTCCGGAGTGCTTTCCCATCACAAATTCACTGCTGCGCCCCAGCAGACGGCCTGAAAAAGGTTCATACGTCCGGGCGTCCTTGAACATGCCGTCGCAGTGAATGCCGGACTCATGGGTGAACACCAGGGAACCGGTAATGGCCTTGTTTGGAGAGATGGGCCGTCCGGAGGCTTCCGCCACAAAACGGCACAGTTCCATCAGGTGCGACAGCCGGACGCGGCAGCCTCTGACGCCCGTCACGGAAAGGGCTGTGGCTACTTCTTCCAGCGCCGCATTTCCGGCGCGTTCACCCAGACCGTTTACGGTCACGCTGACGGCGTCAACGCCCGCCTGCACTGCGCTGACGGCATTGGCGGTGGCCATTCCCAGATCGTTGTGGGCATGGAATTCCAGCGCCATATCACCGGCGGATCGCCGCCGTAAGGCCGTTACCACCGCTGCGGCGGACGCGGGCGTCGCAACGCCCACGGTATCAGCAATCCGGAGGCGATGCGCGCCGCAGCGGGCCGCCGTTTCCGCAAACATCGTCAGAAATGGCGCTTCTGCACGGGTGGCGTCCAGCGCTCCGACCGACACAAACCCGAATGCGTCCGCAGCCACAGGCAGCAGTTCTTTCAGTCGAGACAGCACCCAGTCCTCGTCTTTTTTCATGGCGTTCAGGTGAATGCGGGATACCGGAAAGCTGATATGAACGCCTTCCGCATGGCATTTGGCGGCGGCTTCGATGTCTTCGCGCCTGGCGCGGCACCAGCAGGTCAGGCGACAGTTCAGGTTCAGATGGGAGATACTGCGGATATCCTCCTGCTCGACGGCGCCCATCGCCGGCGTCCCGACTTCCAGCTCATCCACACCGGCGTCCGCCAGCATGGCGGCGATGGCCTCCTTGGTTTTGCGGCTGAAGGCAACCCCGGGAGACTGCTCTCCGTCTCTGAGGGTTGAATCGATCAACCAAACGGTTTCAGGGGGTTGCATTTTCATCTCGAAACCCTCCGTGTCATTCAATCAGATAGTCGCTGGCGGGTTTCCCGTCTTCCAACCCGTCCAGAATTTCATCAATGATCGCCTCGCTGGTGACATTGCCGTACCAGAGTCCTTCCGGATAGATGACCATCACCGGCCCAAAGTCGCAGGCTTTCATGCAGCCTGTACTGGTAATCGCGGCGTTCAGCCCCCGGTCCAGAATCTCGTTTTCGATATAGGGCAGAAAATTGACCGATCCTTTTTTGTTGCAGGTACCTTTAGAGTCTCCGCCGGCCCTGAAGCTGGCGCATACAAAAATGTGATGTTTGGGTTTGTCCATGAGTTTTCCTTTATCTATTTTTTGGGTTTTTATACTTTTCGGGCAGATAAGAGGGTGACCGCAGGGGGCCTCCTACATCTATCCCTTAAAATGTAAAACTATTTCATCCACATCCCATTCCTCCGCCCTGACACTGTGCGCCGCATGCGGTCGGCGTGCGCTTCATCAGACGCCGAAGGTTTCCGCCGGTGTAAATGGTTTGCAGCGCATCTTCGATCATGCCTTCGATCTCAACGACGTTAATCCCGTTTCGGGTCAGCACCTGCCGGGGGTTGTCGCCGATGCCGCTGACCAGAAGCAGACCGCAATCGCTGATACTGGCTGATAAATCCTCCCATCGCTTCATGCCGCTGCCGGATTCCGGCGTGTCGCGGGATTCAATCAGCGATACGGCGCCGTCTTTCTCCCCGTAGATCAGAAGATGCTCCGCCTCGCCGAGATGCTGGTTCACCAGAACCCCTTCCCGGCTGGCTACCGCCACATACGAACGGGTGCTGTCTGTTTTGACGGATGGCGGCTCCGGCATGGCTTCACAGGCTTTCAGCGCTTTCAGCAGTTCCGGCGGCATACTGTCTCCCAAAAGGCCCACCGCATCCGCCCGGCAGCGGGTGCAATGATGCATCTGGTGGATATATTTCCCGGCTTCGGCCCGAATCTTCGCCACCATGTCTTTGGATGGTTCCGGAACATTTTCAAACGCCGACCCCTGATTGGGGTAGTAAGGAAGGCAGTTCAGGATATCCACCTGCATTTCCCCCATTTTTCTGGCCACATCCGGAATATGGGCGTCATTGATTCCGGGGATGATGATGGAATTGACCTTGACCATAACGCCGCGTTCCTTCAAATGACGGATGGCTTCCATCTGACGGCCAAGCAATATTTTCACCCCTTCGCTCGGATGATAGACCCGTTTGTCGCACCGCACCCAGGCATAAATTTTTTCGGCCACGGACGGATCGATGGCATTCACGGTGATCGTGACATGACTGACCTGAATCTGTGCCAGTTCGTCGATATAGGGGCCGATGTTAAGACCGTTTGAGGCCAGACACAGCAGCATGTCCGGATAGGTCGCCCGCACCCGGCGCAGGGTTTCCATGGTTTCTTCCGGGTTGGCGAAAGGATCGCCGGGGCCCGCGATGCCGACCACCGAAAGATTCTTCACTTTTTTGAATACCGCACCCAGATACACCATGGCCTGAGCGGGCGAAAGCACGCCCGATGTGACGCCCGGCCGGCTCTCGTTGATGCAGTCGAATTTACGGTTACAGAATTTACACTGAATATTGCATCGCGGCGCCACCGGCAGATGAACCCTTCCGAACGTGTGCCGCACCTTGTCGTTAAAGCAAGGGTGATTGTTAATGTCCATATGCCCCTCCCTACATGTATGAATACCCGATATTCGATGATTTCTGGCGATGATCTAAAAGCGTGTTCACAATCGTGTCAAACAGCATCTGCGCGCCCCGGTAGCCGACGTGAAGCACCCGGGCGCCGCCGATACGGTCATGAATCGGAAATCCCACCCGCACTATCGGCGCCGAAATTTTCCGGGCCACGGAATACCCCTTGCTGCTGCCGATCAGAAAATCCGGCTTCAGTTTGCAGGCTTCATCTTCGATTTCGATAAAATCGATATCGTCCACCACGTGGATTTCCTTTCCATTTCCGTTCACGACAACTTCAGCGATTTTTTCGGCCAGATGGCCGCTTTTTCCGCCGGAAGCGCACAGCACCGGAATGACGCCGATTTCACTTAAAAAAGCGGCCAGCCCCACGACCAGATCTTCTTCACCGTAAATCACCGCGGTTTTTCCGGAAACGTATTTATGGCCGTCCGCAAAGGCGTCTATGAGTCTGCCGCGTTCCTCCCGGTATTTTTCCGGAACCGGCGCGCCGGACAGTCTTTCCAGTACATCGAAAAACCGGTCGCTTTCGTGGACTCCGATGGGCAGTCCCACGCTGTAAAGCGGTATATCGAATTTTTCTTTTAAATGTTTTCCGGCGCTTTTGTCCTGTGCGGAGAGAATTCTGCCGAATTCGATACTGGCAGCGCTTCCGCCCATCTGCTTGATATCATAGACCGAAGTTCCGCCCTCCGGAATTTTGTGATATTCCTTCCAGGGACTGCCATCCAGCGTCCGGGAATAATCCGGCAGCAGGGTCATCGGCAGATGCATGTCTTCAAAAATTTCTTTCAGATGCCGCAGATCCGCTGGCGACAGCATTCCCGGAAACAGGTTCACCCGATCGTTCGGGGAAGCATTCTCCGCCAGCGCCGACACAGTCGCCATAACAGCGCCGTGAAATCCGTCCATGTGTGTTCCCTGGTAGCTGGGCGTCGAAACATGCACCAGCGGGATCGTCTCATCCGGATTGGCGTCCCGGTAAGACTTGATGAACATGGGCACATCGTCGCCGATCGTCTCTGAGAGGCAAGTGGTGGCGATGCCGATCAGCTCTGGATGATACTGCTTCTGAAGGTTGTCGAACGCCGTTTTCAGGTTGACGCCGCCGCCGAAAATGGCGGTCTGTTCTCCGAAATTCGAGCAGGCGATATCCACCGGTTCCTTGAAATGGCTGATCAGATACCGCCGCATATACGTGGAGCATCCCTGAGAGCCATGAATTAATGGGACAGCACCCCGGATCCCTTTAAACGCGATCGAAGCCCCCAGCGGCGTGCAGAGCTTGCAGGCGTTTTTGGCGGCGGCGTTGGATTTTTCGATTTTTCGTCGAAGAATGACAGGCCCGTCCGATGGCGGACCCGCATTTTCCCGGACAAAGCTCCATACCGGACTGCAAACGCTCTCATAGACTTCCTTCGCGAAATTCAGCATTCCCACATATCCGGCCAGCGGAATCTTGCGCTCATGGTTGTGATCGCAGAAGCCGACGCCCATCTTGAAGGCGATGGGGCGTTCCTTGACGCCGCCGATGACCAGATCCGCGCCTTTCTCGATGATGTATTTGGAAAGCTCGAGGGGATTGGCGTCATCCACGATCACGGCGCCGTCGTCGCAGATTTCCCTGAGTTCCGCATAGTCTTCCTTGTTGCCGGTCTGAGAACCGGCCAGTACAACCGACATCCCCAGAAGCCGCAGCGCCTTGATGAGTGAAAACGCCTTGAATGCGCCGCCAACATAGATGGCGGCTTTCTTTCCGGTCAGCGCCTGCCTGTATTTCTGAAGCTCCGGATACATCCGGTTGACTTCGTCCCGCACCAGGCGGCGGGTGTTTTCCATGATTTCAGGCGCATCGGCGAAACGTTCCGCCACATCGTAAAGGGCCTTGGACATATCCTCGACGCCGAAATACGAAACCCGGATATACGGAATACCGTAAGTCTCTTCCATCATTTTGGCCAGATACGTCATGGAACCGGAACACTGCACCACATTCAGGGAAGCGCCGTGGGCCCGCTGCACATCGGCCACCCGGCCGTCTCCGGTCATCACCGACACCACCTGCACCCCCATCCGCTCGTAATAATCCCGGATGATCCAGGCTTCACCGGCGATATTGAACTCGCCCAGAATGTTGATGCTGGTTTTGGAGACGCCCGCTGCAGATCCCTGCCCGATCAGCTTGAACAGAGCTTCGCAGGCCGCCTTGTAGCCGTCTTTTTTGGTGCCCTTGAACCCTTCGGAATGAACGGGCAGCACCGGAATGCCTTTTTCATCGGCGACTTTCCGGCATACCGCCGCCACATCGTCGCCAATGATGCCCACGATGCAGGTGGAATACACAAATGCCGCCTTGGGAGCGTAGCGCTCGATGAGTTCGGACAGCACGGCGTACAGCTTTTTTTCGCCTCCGAAAATCACATCCTTTTCCTGCAAATCCGTCGAAAAACTGAGGCGGTGCAGTTCCGGGCCGGAAGACAGCGCGCCCCGGATATCCCAGGTATAGGCCGCGCAGCCGATCGGCCCATGCACCAGATGAATGGCGTCTGCAATGGGGTACAGCACCACGCGGGAGCCGCAGAAGACGCAGGCCCTCTGGCTGATGGAACCCGCCAGGCTGTGCTTGTCGCACGTCATCTGGTAGGGCGTATCGCCCTTTTCCCAGATGTGATCTTCCCGTTCCTTGAGTATCGATATGCGTGTCATGTCACATCACCAGCTCCATGTTGATGTCTGTCGCGTCACGGTCTTTTCTGTCCAAAATCGCATCCAGTATCTTTTCGAGAAAACGCAGGCCGCCTTTGTATCCCATGGTCGGGAAATAGCTGTGCCCGACCCGGTCAAAGATCGGAAAGCCGTGCCGCACCAGCGGGATGTCCTCATCCTTGGCGATATATTTCAGATAGCTGTTGCCGATCAATAAATCCACCGGCGACTGTTTGATCCACTGATGCAGCAAAAACATATCCCCGGGCATCTGAATTTTGACCTCGCACGGTGCATCCTTCACCACTTCCCGGAGGGTTTTTTCAAACTTTTTGCCCGCAGGCGTTCCGGTCACCATATAGACGGGGATCATATCGATGGAGACCAGGAACCTGGCAATGGCCAGAAGCTGATCCGGATCCCCCGCCAGGGCCACTTTTTTCCCGTAAAAGTACTGGTGCATGTCGGAGATCACATCCACAAGCTGTCCCCGCTCCAGGGTCAGGGAATCCGGCACATTCACACCGGCGATGCGCCGGAGGATGTCCACATACATATCCGTGCCATGAAGCCCCATCGGCAAATCGAGAATTTCGCAGGGCACCTTGCATTTGGCGTCCAGAGCCTTGGCCGCAGCGCCTGAAGCCAGCGCGCCCAGCGCCACAGTTCCCATGCTGGAACCGGCCTGTCTCAGCTCCGGAATCGTGACGCCGCCTTCCGGAAACATGCGATACTTCCCGGTCAAAGGCCCGTTCAGCACCTTGGAGGTATCCGGAAACATGATCGTCTGAATTCCCATGAGAGAGGCGATGCGCCGGATCTCCTCCATGTCCGACGGTTCCGAATACCCCGGGATCAGGTTGATGGTTTTGGTTTTATGGCCGCTGGATTCTGCAAAGTAATCCACCATGGCGCGGGTCATCGTGGAAAATCCGGTCACATGCGATCCCACGTAGCTGGGGGTGTTGGCATGGATGACATATTTGCCGTCCGGAACCTTGCCTTCGGCTTTGGCCTTGTTGATGATCTGCGGGATGTCGTCGCCGATGGTTTCCGACAGACAGGTGGTGTGTACGGCGATAATATCCGGGTTATATACGGTGAAAATGTTGTCGATGGCCTGAAGCAGGTTGGCCTGTCCTCCGAAAACCGATGAGCCTTCGGTGAAGGCGCTGGTAGCCGCGATTACCGGCTCCTTGAAATGCCGGGTCAGGGCGCTGCGGTGATAGGCATAGCAGCCCTGAGACCCGTGGCTGTGAGGAAGACATCCATGAATTCCCAACGCCGCATACATGGCGCCGACGGGTTGACAAGTCTTGGCTGGGTTTATCGTTAACGCGCTGCGTTCGGTCACTTCTTTCGGCGTATGTCTGAGCAGCATAATCTTTATCTCCTGAGTCTATTGTGAAACTTTTGTGAAGTAAATCGGCGGAGACCCTTGTCCGCCTGCCGATTTACCGGATGTGATACAGATTTTCTTATTCCCATGCGTAAGTGGCCATCAGTTCCGGGTTTTTCTGCCATGGGGCCTTCATATAGCTCCATATCTTGCTGTTGACCATGCGGTCGATGTCCTTGTAAAAATTGACGGCGCCTTTGAATCCGGCATAGGGGCCGCCGTAGTCATAACTGTGGAGCTGTTTCATGGGGATGCCGTGTTTCTGAACGATGTATTTCTCCTTGATGCCCGCACAGAAGATATCCGGTTTGTACAGCTCGATGAGCTTGTCGGTTTCATACTGGCTGAGATCATCAATGATCACGGTATCATCCGGCATCTCCGGCATCATGCCGTCGTATTTGTTGAACGGCAGTCCTTCTCTGGCCAGCCGCTCCATCTCTTCCGGGCTTTTACGTGGATTGTATTTTTCAGGATCCGGATGGACTTCCAGCTCCTGAATGTTGCGGCTGTCCGCATCCACCTGGATGGACGGCAGCACATTGCGCCCTTCATAGTCGTCTCTGTGTCCGAATTCATATCCCGCGGAAAGAGTGATCATTCCAAGTTCCCGGAACAGATCCTGATAATGATGGGCGCGGGAGCCGCCGACAAAGAGCATGACCCGTTTACCCTGGGTGCGCGGGTAGATCTCGTCTCTGGCTTTTTCCACCGCCGGCATCTCCTCGGCAATGACGGCTTCCACGCGCGCCGTCAGCTCCGGATCGCCAAAATAGGCGGCGATTTTTCGCAGGGACTTGGCGGTGGCCGACGCACTGATAAAATTGATCTTGATCCACGGCAGGCCGTATTTTTTCTCCAGCATATCCGCCACATAATTGATGGAGCGGTGGCACATGATCAGATTCAGGTCTGCGGTGTGGCAATTGGCGAATCCCGATATGGTGGAGTTGCCGCTGAAGGTTGAAATCAGCGTCAGGCCGCATTTTTCAAATATCCGCTCCAGTTCAAAGGCATCTCCGCCGATATTGTATTCCCCCAGCAGATTGATCTTGAACTTGCCTTCACGGATGGTGTCGTCGGTACCCACCACATGGGTAAAAATACCGTTGTTGGCGATGTGATGCCCGGCGGACTGACTGACCCCTTTATACCCTTCACAACTGAACCCGAAAACATTGATGCCCAGTTTTTCCTTCATCTCCTTGCAGACGGAATGCACATCATCGCCGATCAGCCCCACCGGGCAGGTGGCGAACACACCGATAGCCTTCGGCTTGGGATCCAGCAGGTCGTAGGCTTCCTGAATGGCCTGCTTCAGTTTTTTTTCACCGCCGAAGATGATCTCCTTTTCCTGCATGTCCGTCGAAAAACAGTAGGTCATGAAATTATGACCATCCGGTGATGCGTCCGCATCGGTCTGGTTTCTGCGGGTCAGCCAACTGTAAAATCCGCAGCCGATCGGGCCGTGGGTAATGTTGACAATGTCACGGCTGGGCCCCAGCACCACGCCCTTGCACCCGGCGTAACAGCACCCTCTCTGGCCGATCAGACCGGGAGTGGTGCGGACATTGGCCTGAATTTCCGGGACATCCCCGGCCTCTCCAACTTTATTGATAACGATCTGCCTGGCGCGTTTTCGGGCCACTTTGGTCGGATACTTCGCCAGCATCTCCAGTTTCACTTTTTCCGGCGTCAATCCTTCGGCTTCCAGTACGATATCTTCAAGAGCATCCATTGTTATATCTCCTCCGGCATCTTTCATGCGTCATCCAGAACATCATCACCGAATTCACCGGTTCGAACGCGGACAGCGTCCATACAGGGGGTGACAAAAATTTTACCGTCTCCGGATTTTCCGGTCTTGTTGACCCGGATAATGGTTTTGACGGTTTTTTCCACCAGCTTGTCCGGAACCACAATCAGAAGCGCCCGCTTGGGAATCAGTCTCCCGCTTTGTCCGAGCTGGGAAATGGCCTCTTCATAGCCCTGTTCAGCCCCTTTTAAGAGGTGCATGTCCACAAGTCCTTTTCCCCTACCCAGCGCGTCTCTGGCGGTGACGGAAGATATTCCGGCATCGGACAACGCACGTTTGGTTTCATTCATCTTGTTCATGCGGATGATGGCAGTGATTTCCTTCATAGCTTCACCTCGGTCATTTCGCCGGTCGCTGTCTCCTTGATGCCTGAACTGATGGTGTAGGATTCCTCCACCGGAATCACGAAAATCTTTCCGTCGCCGTAAGCGCCTTTGTCTCCGGTTCTTGCCGCTTTGATAACTGTTTTGATGACAAAGTCCTTGTCCTGGTCTTTGACAACCGCCAGAATCATTTCTTTGGGAATCTCATCATAGGTGACTTCGCCGATCTTGATGCCCCGCTGCTTTCCGCGGCCGACCACAGACATTTTGGTGATACCCGGAAATCCGGCCTCCATGAGCGCCGCCAGAACATTATCCGCTTTTTCAGGTCTTACGATAGATCGAATCATTAACATTTTTAACTACTCCTTTTTTATAAAATTCATTACCGATAGGGAAAAACCTGAAGGCTGTCATCACATCCGGCGCCTTCAGCGTTCAGTTTTTTAGCCTGATGGATCAAGTCGCCAGCCCATGTTCGATCAGCATTTTTTCCAACTCTTCGATCTCCAGGGGTTTGGGGACAACAAACATCTGGTTGTTTTCAATTTTTTTGGCCAGCGTACGGTATTCCTCCGCCTGAGAATTCTTCGGATCATATTCGATTACGGTTTTCCGGTTGATTTCCGCCCGCTGTACGATGTTGTCTCTGGGGACAAAATGAATCATCTGCGTTCCGAGCTTATCTGCAAAAGCCTCGATCATATCCTTTTCAAAGTCCACATTACGGCTGTTGCAGATGAGACCTCCCAGCCGCACACCGCCGGCCTCCGCGAATTTGACGATACCCTTGCTGATATTGTTGGCGGCATACATGGCCATCATTTCACCGGAGACGACAATGTATATCTCTTTGGCCTTGCCTTCCCGGATTGGCATGGCGAACCCGCCGCAGACAACGTCTCCGAGAACATCATAAAAAGCATAATCCAGTTTTTCGCTTTCGGCATAAGCGCCCAGCTGTTCCAGAAGATTGATCGAGGTGATGATTCCCCGGCCCGCACAGCCGACACCCGGCTCAGGGCCTCCGGATTCGGTACACAAAACGCCGCTGAATCCGACTTTTCGTACATCTTCAAGTTCTACGTCCTCACCTTCCGCTCTTAACGTATCCAGCACCGTTCTCTGGGCAAGCCCTCCCAGCAGGAGACGGGTGGAGTCCGCCTTGGGGTCGCAGCCGACCACCATGACTTTTCTACCCATTTCCGCAAGCCCCGCGACCGTATTCTGGGTGGTTGTGGATTTTCCGATGCCACCTTTTCCGTATATGGCTATTTTTCTCATGACACATTCTCCTTTAATTGGTTTACAACAATGACGGCTTCGTAAAATGTCCGGATGCTGCGTTGCGCTGCATCCTTCGTCGTTGCGGCGTACCCAAAAGTACGCCTCACTCCTCAGGATTTGCGCGCCTTGCCTGCGAACATTTTACGAAACCGTCCGAAATTCGACTTTTTATGAAAGTATCAACAATGACGGCTTCGTAAAATGTCCGGATGCTGCGTTGTGCTGCATCCTTTATCAGCAATAACTGTGAGACTGTTTCCGAATCTTGTGAAATTTGAAAATATATCAAAGCAATTAATATGCCATATAATTATATATATCTAACATATCGTAATTTAACATTATAATAAATTACAATATTTATTTTGAATTACAAAAACGTATTACAAATTTAATAAAGTACATTTATGTCATTTTACGTCGGCAGCGGCGTCTGAAGCGAAAATCCGTGTTGACTTTGGAACATCCTTATATGATAGATGAAACAGACCGAAAATATTTCATCTTTGTTGATAAGGCGGGCGATTCAAAAATCGCTGGCAGGCATACGCGGATGTAACAATGCAGGAAGCGATAAGGGGGGCTGTTTATGACGACACGAAAATTCGACATGCGTTTTTTGCGCAGCGGACTGTGCATGGTGCTGTTTCTGGGGGGCATGTTTTTTCCGGACGCTGCGTTTTCGGGAAGCCGGATGGTGAAGGGCCAGACGGTTTATATCCCTGCATATTCGCAGATTTACTATGGCGACAAAGAACATGCTTTTGATCTGACCGTAACGCTGAGCATCCGCAATACGGATACAAAACACGCCATCACGCTGGTATCGGTGGAATATTACGATTCGGAAGGAAAGCGGCTGAAAAACTATATCGACGGCGATACGAAGATCGCCCCAATGGCTTCCGCCCGGTATATCGTCAATGAATCGGACCAAAGCGGCGGCGCGGGAGCCAGCTTTCGGGTCAAATGGAAGTCCGACGCCGACGTCACGGAGCCGGTCATTGAAACCGTCATGATCAGCACCCGCACGCAGCAGGGGATTTCGTTCACATCCCGAGGGGTTGTGGTGCGGGAAAATCCCGTTGACAATGACCATGTCCGTTGATAGGGGGATGCTGGGTATTGGCCCTATTTTCCGGGAGGTGTAGGGGAGTGTATTTTGGCTTTTACCGGTTCAAGCCGATCTCTATCAGGCTGATTCGGTACCCGACGATTAAGGGACAATGGCGTTCAGAGCCTGCTTTATATTGTTCCGCGCGACAGGCATAATGATGACAGCGCAGAACCTGCCATATCTGATTCATCAGCTTCAGTTTGGGATCGGGTATGAATTTTGGTTTCCATTTTATTGGATATTGTCATGCAAACATGGAAAATGTAACGCTTTTGTTTCCATGTTTTGTTTTTTAATATAAAAATAGATGGAAAATTTTCCGTTATATATGAGTAATAGGTGGAAAATTTTCCATCTATCAACAATGTTAGGCAAAAACAAAAATGAATAACGAATTAATATCAGTCATTGATGCTGCTAAGCAACTAAAAAAGTACAAACAAACATTATTTAAGATTATCAGAAAACTCAAAATTACCCCAACAAAACAGAAACACTCCGAACACCGCGGACAGACAATTACATATATTACACAAGAAGAATTCGGGCGAATCGCTGAGTATTTTTCAATCAAACAAGACAGCAACAATAGTACAGATATACAACCATCCATTCAAGACAATTCGGATGCAGGTGTATTCTATCTTATTCAATTAGAACCAACTCATGATCCGAGGCGTTTTAAAGTTGGTTTTGCTACGACAATGAACGACAGATTACGCCAGCATAGATGCTCTGCTCCTTTCGCAACGGTTATCGGGACTTGGCCTTGTCGCAAATTATGGGAACAGACAGCAATTGACTGCGTTACAATAGATTGCGAAAAGGTTCATACTGAAGTATTCCGTACAGATAATATAGAGAATGTCAAAAATCGTTGTATTCAATTCTTTGCGCTTATGCCCAAAGTTGCAAAAATAAATGCCTAACGAATAAGGATAGATTGTGAGAGCGAAGCGAACCACAATCTTATCCGTTTGGTTGGACAAGCCCGGTTACTTTATAAAGGAAATATCTTTTTTTAAGAAGGGGTTTCAAGAAAAGC
>LKPX01000119.1 GCA_001443525.1 Desulfobacteraceae bacterium RAAP-1
CAGCTTCGCTGTGCCGCGATTCGACGTACTGAATGTACAGTCTCATCGCTGCTCGCTTGCTTTCGCGGTCTCAGTCCGAATGCTTGCTGGAATATCATTTTGAAAGCAAAATGGAATAATTACTCGATATTTGCGCGGCTTGCCTGCGAACTTTTTACGAAGCCGTTCGAATAAAGAATAACATTGTTCAAATGGCTGGGCGCAGATGTTTCATTCTCTGATTTTCGCCTGGCCTTAAGCGCCCATTTTTCCACAACATTCAAAAGTTCCTCGGGTTTGATAGGTTTGGAAATGTAGTCGTCCATTCCTACTTCGAGGCATTTTTCACGGTCCCCTTTCATGGCATGCGCCGTCATGGCAATGACAGGAATGTGGTGATTGATGACCTTCGACAAAGGGTTTCGGATTTGTATGGTTGCTTCAAAGCCGTCCATATCCGGCATGACCACGTCCATCAGCACCATATCGTAGGCAATCATCGTCAATGCTTTTACCGCCTCGAAGCCGTTTGAGACCGTATCTGAATAATAACCGAATTTTTCCAGCATCTTTCGGGCAACTTTCTGGTTGACCGGATTGTCTTCGGCCAGAAGGATACGGATGCTGCGTTTTTTCTCTTCCGAAAGGGTATGGCGTGTCACAATCGGTTTGGCGGGTTTTTTGACGATGGCCAGCGGCATTCCCAGCACAGTGGAAATACAGTCAAAGAGCTGATAATGTTTCACGGGTTTGGTGAGATAGGCTGAAAAACCGATATCCTGAAGCAGTTCAGCATCTCCGCGCTTACCGGCGGATGTCAGCATGACCAGAATCGTATCGGTTGTCAGCGGATTGGCCTTTATCTTTCTGCCCAGGGACTTTCCGTCCATTTCCGGCATCAGCATATCCACAATGGCAAGACGGAAAGGATGCCCCTCCGCCACAAATTGATGCAGTAACTTCAGCGCTGTCTCACCATTTTCCGCTTCTTCCACAAGACAGTTCCATGATTTTAACTGCTCCTTCAGGATTCGACGATTGACCGCATTATCATCGACAACCAATATCCGCTGACCCTGAATCTTTACAGTTTGAGCCGGCTCTCTGGCAAGTTCGTTGACCTGTTTTTCCAGAATGGCGGTAAACCAGAATGTTGACCCATGACCTTCTGTACTATCCACTCCGATATCGCCCTGCATCATATTCACAATGCGCTTTGAAATCACCAGCCCCAGCCCCGTTCCGCCAAATCGGCGGGTAGTGGAAGCATCCACTTGCGAAAAAGATTGAAACAGCCGGTATCGTTTGTCTTCCGCAATGCCGATCCCGGTATCGGATACCAGAAAACGGACTGTCACAAAGTGGTCATCTTCTTTATCAAGAACAGCTTGAATCATCACCTGACCGCTGTCCGTAAATTTGATGGCGTTTCCCGCCAGATTCATCAGCACCTGGCGGAGCCTTCCCGGATCGCCCTTCAATAAAGAGGGAACGTCATGATGTACGAGGCACGCAAACTCAAGACCCTTTTCAAAAGCTTTGGTGGACAACAACTCAGAAACTTCTTCCACCATAATCCGGATGTCGAAATCGAGAATTTCCAGATCCATCTTTCCGGCTTCGATCTTTGAAAAATCCAGAATGTCGTTAATGATGGTCAGCAGCGAATCCGCGCTGCTGCGAATGGTCTCGGCAAAATCGCGCTGCTCGGGTGTCAAATCGGTATCCATCAGCAATCCCGTCATTCCGATGATACCGTTCATAGGCGTGCGAATTTCATGACTGGTATTGGCCAGAAAATCACTTTTGGCCATATTGGCCATTTCTGCAGCAAGCCTGGCTTTTTCAATTTCCTCCCTTGCCCGAACCTGCTCGGTAATATCCGAAAAACTTTCCAGAAAATATTCCTGCTGATGAATGATGATCGGCGTTATTTTTTTCAGGATCGGCAGATATTCTCCTCCGGCGCGAATCAGTACCTGCTCTGAACTCTCGGTCCTGAATCCCGCGCCGACAAAAGGGCATTTACCTTCGAGTCCCGGACAGATAAAATGCTGGCACATCTTTCCGACAATCTCCTCCCTGGGCAATCCAATGAGATTGGCGGCATAGGGGTTGACATCGGCAATGACATGGGTTTTGGCGTCGATAATGGCAACCCCGGTCTGTATGGAATTCAAGACCAGACTCAGACGTTGTTCTGATTCCACCAGCCTGTCCTCGGCGCGTCTGCGTTTAGCAATGTCCTGTTCAAGTTTTCGCTGAAGCGATACCAGCTCGTCATTGACCCGTTCGAGCTCACGATTTTTATGTGCTGCATTTTCATAGGTGGAAAACAGCAGGTCTATGATCTGTTGACGTTTTGATGTGATGACATGTTTTTTTCCGGCAAAATATATCTCGATGCCGTGTGCATTTTCTGCTGAATTTCTAAATTTCTGGTTCAAGAGTACCGTATGAATGCGGGAAATCAGCAATTCTTCGCCGTAGGGCTTGGTTACAAAATTATCGGCGCCGCATTCAAGCGCCCGAATCACATCTTCCGGTTCGGAAAGCGCCGTCAGAAGAATCACGGGAATATCATGAAATGATTCATGGGTTTTTATATAAGTGCATAGTTCGTAGCCCGTCATATTCGGCATGATAATATCGCTGATCACGATACGCGGGCGGACAGATTCCAGAAAGAGAACAGCGTCCCTGCCATCTTGTGAGACTGACGTGCTGTATCCATTCTTTTCAAGCATGCTTTTCAGCATGTTTGCCTGTACCTTGCTGTCTTCAACAATCAGAATGTCAAAATTCTCATTCATGGGAAATATGATGGCCTTGTAAAATCAATTTTTGGACGGTTTCGTACCGGCATAAAAATGCCTGTTCGCAGATAAATCGCGCAAATCCGCCCGGAGGGATGGGTTCTTATCGAAAGCATTAATGACAAAGTATATCGTGTATGTGCTGTATGAAGGCTCTTTACGAAATCTTTACAAATAATTCAAGGACTAAAAAATCACGCGTTCCGCCGCCTGAATCATCTGCGCGGCTTCCTTTTCCCAGGCGCCGCCGCCAATGTGAATGGCCAGGTCTTCAGCGATATGCCGGGGCTGAATGTTCATATCGGCGTTGCGCCCCAGTCCCTGCAGACATGACGGGCAATGGGTAATGATTCGCATCGGTTTTCCGTGATGTCCGGAAACGGCACGGGACAGCGCCTGGCGTTTTCTGTCGCGCATGGCAGAGGCGATATCCGGTCGGCTCAAAGACAATGTGCCGGCTTCGGAGCAGCAGTGAGGAATCGGGGTAAGGTGATATCCCGCGCTGTTTTCAAGCAGCGTCTGACCCTGCCCGTCCAGAGAGTCATGGCAGGGACGGTGGTACAGACAGGATGCATCCGTATGAAATACGATTTCAGCCGTAAACAGAAACTGGCAGACGTCATGGATTCCGCAGGAGAATATCTGGCCGGTATCCATATGTTGAAGGGCTTCGCGGCAGGTGCCGCAGGTGACCACGCAGGCATCAAACGTCAGATATCCCAGCATTTCACGAATCTGACTGAAAATGATGGCGTTTCTAAGCGTTTCCCTGTTACAGGTCAGTGTTTTGGCATTGACGTGGGCCGGATAGCCGCAGCATAAAAACGGCGGAGGCAATACCACACGAACCCGGTTCTTGAGCAGAATGTAAATGGCGGCTTTGGCGATATTGGAAAAAAGCCGTTCTGAACCGCAGCCCGGAAAATAAAAGACCGTAAATGCCGCAGATTCCGGAGGTTCGATGCACAGGGCGTGATTCCACCGGGAGGGTGGTAATATATCACGAAGCGTACGGTGAGGTGCGGGCGTCATGGGCGACTGTAAATAGCCGATGCCCGGCAGCGCCTTCATTCGGGCTGAAAGCCCTGTGGCTTTCAACAGACGCCAGCCTGTCTGCTGGGCGGTGGCACCCCATTCCAGCATGACTTTATGCAGGATTCGGTTGGCGGCTCTGGAACGGTTCTCCAGATAGGCCAGCGTGAGCTGGACGGCGGGAGGCGTGTGTTTGTAACGGAAAGTTTGCAGAATTTCCCGTTCCAGGATGGAAACTTCGCCGGTGTCAATATGTACCGGGCAGGGCGGCAGACATTTATGGCATATGGTGCAGTGATCTGCAATTTCCTCCAGATATCGCAGCAGCTCAAAACGGGTGGAATGAGAACGCTGAGTATCGTAAAGCAGGGCTTCGATCAGGGATGCAATGGCCAGATTCTTGTTTCTGGGATGAAAAAAAAGATTTCTGGCAGGATAAAACACACAGCAGTCGGCCTTGCAGCGGCCGCACCGGATACAGCGGGATATTTTTTCCGCCAGGGCTTCCAGGGAGCCGTGCTGAAGGATTCTGGCTTCAAGCCCCAGCAGATTGAAAGAAGAGGCAAACACTTTTTCCGGAATTTCAAGGTCGTCCAGCTTTCCGGGGTTCATGATGCCTTCAGGATCCACGATGCGTCGATATTCGGCAAGCGCCTTCAGTTTCTGAGGATCCAGATACTTCAGCTTGGTAAAACCGATGCCATGCTCTCCGCTGACGACGCCGTCCAGTTCCACCGCTTTGGACATGACGGCATCCGCGGTTTCAGCCGCGCGGTTCATCATATCCCGATCATTGGAAAAAACCGGAATATTGACATGCACATTGCCGTCCCCGGCGTGCATATGGGTGGCGATCACGATCAGCCTTCGCCGGATATCGGTATGATACTCCCTGATTTTATCACAGATCGGCTCGTTTCCGTGAAACAGACCGTCCAGTTCCGTCAAAAGATGCCGCAGATGTTTTTCCTCCCGCAGCGCCTCCTTTCCGGCAAACTCCAGAAGCGCGATGGCGTCGCGGCACAGCTCTTGAGACGCAGCGATGCGATCGTTGAGCCACTGGGGATCTTCATGAGAGGTCAGTGCTTTCAGCCATGCGCCGATCTGCCAGACGATGGTCTTCTGGTTATACCGGTCTTCCTCTCCGTTGTAGATATCGACAAACGTGGCAAAATCCGCCAGATTATGCAGCGGAAGCACGATGTCCTCGTTCAGCTTAAAGGCGTTGGTGCGCGCGGCAATGGCGCCCAGGCGTTTTCTGTCCTGCCAGAACATGCGGCCTTCCGCCGCATCCCTGGCGGTGAACATGCAGGTGTTGGTATAGGGCGATAACAGCGCCTTGAGGCGATCCCGGCCTCGCATCACCTGCTCTGCGCTATGGCCGACAATATCGATCAGTAGCACGGCCTTGGGAAGGCTGGTTCTGGGGGCTTTGACCTTATAGCCGATCGCCCGGACGTATTCCTCGTCAAAATGTTCCAGAGCCATGAGCGCTTCCTGCCCCTGATTGATAAAGGCTTCGGAAATATCCACGATCACGCGGCTGGCTTCATCCATGTCCTCCCCGAAAAATTCGAGGCAGCAGGTCGTTTTGTGAGGATAGGCCGGATGCAGGATAAATTCCGCCGATGTGATGACGCCGTCGGTGCCTTCTTTCTGTATGCCCGGAAGACCGCGCAGCGCCTTGTTGGTAATGTCCTTTCCCAGACCCGGCGTGCGGATTTCCGAGGCATCCAGTGAAATAATTTGAACCTGTTTTCCGCGGCTGTCTCTGACTTCGAAAAGGACCTCATCTTCCGGAAGAATTTTCCGCAGCGGATGATAAAGGCGTTTTACGGTCCAAGGCTCTCCCTGAGGCATGACGATGCGGTATGACAGCAGGTTGTCGATGGCGGTGCCCCAGAGAACAGCTGTTTTGCCGCCGGCGTTCTCGGCGATATTGCCGCCGATGCTCGACGCCCAGGCGCTGGTCGGATCCGTTGCAAACACGAGCTCGCGTTCGGCGGCAAAGGATATGGCCTGCTCGGTGATGACACCTGTTTCCAGGCGTATGATCCGGACGTTTTGGGTCCGGTGGTCCGGATAACAGATTTCGGTCTGGAAAATACCGTGAATCCGATTGAGCTTTTCCATGTTGAGCAGGATGCAGTCGGGCGCTACCGGAACACTGCCTCCGGTAAGACCCGTTCCGGCGCCACGGGGAATAACCCGAAGTTTCAGCGTGGATATGGCTTTAAGCAGCAGCGGTATCTGCGATTCATCGGCCGGATAGACAACGGCCAGCGGCAAATGGAGCCGCCAGTCCGTCGCATCCGTGGCGTGGCTGATAATAGAAAACGGATCGAAGCAAACGTTCTCCTCACCGATGACTTCGCCAAGCGTCTGGCGGATACGCGCCCGCCTTTCCCTGGCGCCGGAAAGTTCGGCTTCCAGCGTGCAGAGAAATGTCTGGCATGCGGTAATAATGACCTGTTCATCCGGATGCGCATCCAGATGGGTTTTGACGGTCTGAAGATCATCTGCGGCGGATTTCAGAAACCGGTGACGCCGGGCGGCGTCTTCGATCAGTTCCTGATAAATGAAGGGATTGCGGCGCAGGATAAAGATGTCTCCTATAAAACGCAGGAGGAGCCTCAGCAGCCTGCCTTTGACGCGCCTGTAACGCAGTTTTTCGAGTGCGTACCAGGCGTCTTTTCCCAGAAGATGTTTGACGATCTGGGCGTCATCCGCGGACGTATAGTTGTACGGAATTTCCCGATTCATGATAATTCCCTGACTCCGGCGCTCCGACCGCCGGAGATGCAGCGGTTTTGCCCGAATCGGATTACTGGATGAGATTGTACTTGGCTTTCAGTTCATTCCAATAGGGTGACGCCATCAGACGTTTGAGGCCTTCGTTCAATGTCGCCAGCAATTGGGGATCGTCCTTTCTGACCGCATAAGCGGTTAAATCGTCCGGCTGCCCGTATCGGCCTATGATTTTGATGGACATTCCTTTATGAATGAATTCGTCGGCGGTGGAGCGCGATATTGCGGCGATGTCGATATTGCCGTTCATGATATTCTGCATGATGGTGGGTGCGGAATCAAACGGCATCAGCTTGAAGGTCTTGCCCTTGTCTTCGATTAGATTGTCCTGTATCCAGTGCGCTTCGGGCGTGCCCTGCTGTACACCCCATTTTACATTGGGTTCCATGGTCTTATCCGGCATGACGGAACAATTTTCCTTGGCGACCATGACCATTACGGTTTTGTAATAGACGGTGGAAAAATTGACTTCTTTCTTGCGGGGTTCATCGATACTCATGCCGGATGCCACCATGTCTATCTTTTTTGACTTTAAGGTGGGAATGACCTCGTCCCACTTGATGGGCTGATGAACCACTTTGAATCCCATCTCTTTGGCGATCCAGTTGATGGAATCAATATCAAATCCTTCCAGTTTGCCGCTTTTGTCGATAAAGGTAAACGGCGGATATTTGGCGTCAATGCCATTGATATAGGTTTTTTCTTCCGCGAATGCAGCGCTGCAGAACATTGTGGCTGCAATCGTTGCGATGCAGAACAGGGTAAACATCGTGCGTTTCATAAACATCCTCCTAAAAACAAACTAAATTTTTTACGTTGATACCTGATAAAGATATTGTGACGGTTTTTATGACCGTCATACCCGAAATTCAAGGAGAATATTCTCTCAAAATCCTTCGGATTGTCAACTGTTAATCCACGAGCTTGATTTTCCGGAGGATTGTCTGATAATGTCCTGAAACATGATAAATGTAATGGATGCCATCGAACAAGAAATTTGCCTGCGCCAGGCGGATATGCTGGCCAACCGGGTTCTGAAACGATTCAAACATCTTCGCCGGCTGTTTTCCCGGCAGCGTATCGATGTTTTCCGGCTTTATGACTGGGATATCCCGGAAATCCGGGCTGTGGTGGACTGGTATGCCGGGCATCTGGTCATCGGCGAATACATGCGCCGGCAGTCTGTGCCGGGATGGCTTCCGGTCATGGGTGCGACTGTGGCCGATGCTCTGGGCGTTCCGCCCGAAAATGTGCATCTGAAAGAACGCCGCGCCGGTCGGCAGAATGGAAAGCGCTACGAGCGGCTAGATCATACAGACAAAAAAATTCAGGTGGCGGAACGGGATTTGACGTTCTGGGTCAATCCGTATGATTATGTGGACACCGGGCTTTTTTCAGATCACAGAAACACGCGGCAGATGATTCGGGACATTGCTGCGGGTAAGGATTTTCTGAATCTCTACTGCTATACAGCGACATTTTCCTGTTACGCAGCCAAAGGCGGGGCGCGCACGACGGTTTCCGTCGATCGTTCAGAAACCGCCGTCAACTGGGCGCGTGAAAATTTTGATGTCAACGGATTGTCTTCAGAAACCAACACCCTGATCGCAGCCCATGTTTTCGATTTTCTGGCAGAGGCCGGCCGCCGCCGCCGCATGTTCGATCTGGCGGTGGTGGATCCGCCGTCTTATTCCACAACCCGTGTGCGGCAGGACGCCTTCGATGTCTTACAGGATCATCCCCGGTTATTAAAGGCCGTTGTCGCGGTTATGAAAAAGAACGGCACGGTCTTTTTTTCCACCAATCACCAGAGCTTTAATCCCTCTTTCGACGATTTGAACATTGCCGGAGTTTCTGAAATCACCGACATGACGATTCCTGAAGACTATATCAGCAAGCGAAAGAAAATTCACCGCTGCTGGCAGATCACGGTTTAGCGGTATGGACAACCGACCGTGACATCAACGCCCCCTGAAATAAGCATTATCATTCCGACTTATAACCGCTGCTGGATACTTCGAGACGCCATCGATTCGGCGCTGTCCCAGACATTTTCCAGCAGGGAAGTCATTGTCGTAGATGACGGCTCGACAGACGCCACAGCCGCGCTTCTTTCCGAATATTCGGATAATATTACCGTCATCCGTCAGGAAAACAGGGGGGTCAGCGCCGCTAGAAACGCAGGTATTGCGGCGGCCAGGGGCAAATATATCGCCTTTCTGGATTCAGATGACATGTGGATGCCGGAAAAGCTTCTCCGGCAGCAGGCGTTTTTTCTTTCCCAACCAGGGGCCGTTATTTGCCAGACCGATGAAATCTGGATACGAAACGGTGTGAGGGTCAACCCCGGACGCCGCCACAGGAAGCCATCCGGAATGATTTTTGAGCCGTCGCTGCATTTGTGTCTGGTCAGTCCGTCTGCGGTGATGATCCGGAAAGATATTCTGAATGACACCGGCGGCTTTAACGAAACATATCCGGCCTGTGAGGATTATGATCTGTGGCTTCGTATCGGATTGTATCATCCGGTGTATCTGATAGACCGTCCACTGGTCATAAAACGCGGGGGGCATGACGATCAACTGTCCCGAAACCCCGGTCTGGACAGATACAGAATCCTGTCCATCGCCAATATGCTTGAAAATCATGTGCTTAGTCCGCAGCAGCGACAGGCTGCTGTGAATGTTCTGATGGCGAAATGCCGGATATATGTACAGGGATGTGTCCGGCGGGGCAAAAGCGACGAAGCCGCGGCGTTTCAGGCCATATATGATCATTATGCAGAAGCGGCCGTGTGAAAACGGTAACTGTGGTAAATTATGACAGATCATCGGGACTACTACGAAATTCACGCTCAGTCCTATTATGAAGACACCTTCGGGCTGAACCCGTCTGTCTTTCTGGAGCCGTTTATCCGGCGGCTGTCTCCGGGAGCAGCCATACTGGATATTGGCTGCGGATCGGGCAGGGATATGTGCTGGCTGCAAGAACGGGGATTTTCCGCCACCGGCCTCGAATGTTCCCCCACGCTGGCGAAGCTGGCCAGAAACCGCAGCCGGTGCAGCGTCATGGACGGCGATTTCGAGACATTTGATTTTTCGTCAGGCGGCGCATGGGACGCCTTCATGATGGTCGGCGCTCTGGTGCATATACCGCATGATCGATTGTTTTCCGTGCTGCGGCGAATCATCAAAGGGCTCCATTCTTTCCGTACGGCGCTGATCACCCTCAAGGAAGGGGACGGCGTTATTGATGTTGAAGATGGCCGCCGGTTTTATCTGTGGCGGGATGACGCCGTCAGGAAAATTTACATGCAATTGGGGTTGACGGTGGCATCATTTTTCAGGAATGTGTCAGCGACCGGTTCCGGAGAATCGTGGCTGGGCTATGTGCTGATAAAATAATTCCATTTTGCTTTCAAAATGATATTCCAGCAAGCATTCGGACTGAGACCGCGAAAGCAAGCGAGCAGCGATGAGACTGTTTCAGTACGTCGAATCGCGGCACAGCGAAGCTGACAAAGGTATCAGTTTGAATGCGAACTGGAATAAGGATTTGAAATTTGCATTCATTTGATTTAGAGATAAGGGTTGATGCCCTCATCGGTAATAACCACGCATAACGGCTATCGGGAGATTACGGCTTCATGCCCAGATTTGACAACTTAGACAAGGAAATCTTAAATCGCATTCAATCGGATTTTCCGGTGACATCGCGTCCCTTTCTGGCGATAGCCACGGATCTGGGGGTAACGGAAGATGTTGTGATCGAGCGCGTGGCGTATCTGAAGCAAACCGGCATCATCCGAAGGATCGGCGGCAATTTCGTTCCTGGGAAAATAGGCTTTGTCAGCACGCTGTGTGCGGCGAAAGTTCCGGAAGATCGGGTGGATGCTTTTGCGCAGGTGGTGAATCAGTTTCCGGGTGTGACCCATAATTATCAGCGTGATGACGATCTGAATATCTGGTTCACCTTTATCGCACCTTCGATGACGGACATTGAGACGCATCTGAAAGCCATATCGGAGATGACCGGCGTCACCGGCATTTTGAACATGCCCGCTATTCATCTATATAAAATTAAAGCGCATTTCGATATTTAGGTAAAGAGTGATGCCTTCGTAAAAAGTCGAATTTCGGACGGCTTCGTAAAAAGTTCGCAGGCAAGGCGCGCAAAGCCTGAGGAGTGAGGCGTACTTTTGGGTACGCCGCAACGACGAAGGATGCAGCGCAACGCAGCATCCGGACTTTTTACGAAG
>LKPX01000120.1 GCA_001443525.1 Desulfobacteraceae bacterium RAAP-1
TCTGGCCGAAGCCAACGAACGGCTGGCGGTTCTCAAGCTGGATGATCAAGAGCGGCGGGCGTACGAGAGTTGGGAAACGGAATTGCACCAGCGCGCCAGCATGGTAAAATCCCACTATGGGCGGAGATTTCGAAATGGGCGCAATGAAGGACGGGAAAGCGGCATGGCTGAACTTGTCCGGAATATGCTGAAAAACGGCATGTCCGCTGAACAGATATCGCATGTCACCGGCCTGTCTGTTGATAAAATCCGTGTGATGACGGCGGCATGATCTGTGTGTTTCTGATGCTTTTGTCGCGTGTCATTTTCTGCATTGCTGCCGGCGTCTTTCTACATCCTTGACATAGATAAATCGCTATGAAAACCCAATCAAACGAATGGCTACTCCATGAGATTGACCGCCTGAACCAGGAAATCGCCAAACTGGACGGCAACATTTTGGGCAAAGGGGAAGAAATCCACGAAAACAAGGCTCTGCTGAAAGCCATTATCGAAGGATTCGAAGGATATATTTATGTAGCCTCGCCGGAGTACCGCATCGAATTTCTCAATCAGGCGTTGATCCAGATCATTGGCCGGAACGCCGTCAACGAGATCTGCTATGAAGCGATTCATGAACGGACGTCGCCCTGTCCGTTCTGCCAGATGACGCCCATCCAGCAGGGAGATGTGAAGCGTTTCGAAGCCAATTATCCCAGAAACGGCCGCTGGTATTCGTGCGCCAACTCCCCGATCTGCCATATGGACGGCCGGATTTCGCTGCTGGCGATGGTCACGGACATTCATGAATGCAAGTTGGCGGAAATCGCCGCCAAAGAGCGTGAACTCAGTCTCCAGCAGAAAAATATCGCGCTGCTGTCGAGTATCCGGGACAGACATCAGTTCGGAAAAATCGTCGGTAAAAGCCAGCCCATCCAGAAAGTTTATGATCTGATCGTCAACACCGCCGCCACCGACGCGACGGCGATCATTTACGGCGAACCTGGAACCGGAAAAGAATTGGTGGCCCGCGCCATCCACGATCTGAGTGAACGCCGGGAGAAGCCCTTTGTTCCCATTCATTGCGGCGCCATCCCGGAAAACCTGGTGGAAAGTGAATTCTTCGGCTATAAAAAAGGCGCATTTTCAGGCGCCGGCGCGGATAAACCCGGTTATCTGGATTTCGGAGACGGCGGAACGCTCTTTTTAGACGAAGTAGGGGAAATTTCACTTCACATGCAGGTCAAGCTGCTGCGCATGATCGAAGGCGGCGGATACACGCCTGTCGGCAGCAGCCAGGTGCGGCATTCCGATGTCCGCATCATTGCGGCCACCAATCGCGATCTGAAAGCTCTGATTAAACAGAAACTGATCCGTGAGGATTTTTATTACCGCATCCACATTTTGCCCATTCAGTTGCCGCCGCTCCGGAACCGAAAAGAAGACATACCGCTTCTTGTTGCTCATTTCATGAGCATCCACGCCGGAAAACGCAACGTGCCGCCGTTTTCTCAGGACATGCTCGACAGGCTTGACCGATATGACTGGCCCGGCAATGTGCGGGAACTTCAGAATGTCATTATCCGCTACTGCAACCAGGGAAATCTCGATTTCTTTGAACCGTCGGCGCCGCCGTTCATGAAAGACAGCGCCGCTGCAAGTCACTATGCTCCAACAGATGCGCTTCACCTCTTGGGGGACATCGGGCTTCTGGTGGAGGCTTATGAAAAACAGGTGATACTGGCCGCACTGGACCAATGCCACTGGCAGCGGCAGCAGGCGGCGGCGCTGCTGAAAATTGACCGCAAGACGCTGTTCAATAAAATGAAGCGCTATGGGATATCACTTTCCCGAACCGCGCGGTGATAGCGCCTCACATCGAGTGAAATATTTTGCCCGAAATGGGTAAAAATATCCCCGACAACCATAACATCCACGCATTATCGTAAATCCATCACATTTTTTAAAATAATGGGGCTATATTTCCCCATCATTCAATTATCCGCCCTTAATGATCCATATTGATAACATACTTAAAATAAAATAGGTTATCAATTTATTATGCATTTGGCACAATCCTTGTAAATAGAGTTTGAACAAATAGCACAATATGCACTTTTTGCAAAAAATCATCACTTTCATATCATTTTGAAATCCAGGAATACCATGACATTTCACATCGGAGATCATTTGGATCACGAGTCCGTCGTCTTCGGCTGCGGCAATCCGTTGTTCGGCGACGACGGTTTCGGGCCTGCCGTTATCGAATATCTGTGCGAACATTACGCGGTTCCATCACATGCGGCCTGTCTGGATGCCGGCACTGCGGTGCGGGATTTTCTGTTCGATATCCTGCTGTCGCCACAAAAACCCCGTCAGATTATTATCGTTGACGCAATGAATGTTCCCGGAGCTATGCCGGGAGAGATTCGGGAAATTTCCATTGACGCCATGCAGTCGAACAAAACCTGTGATTTTTCTCTGCACCAGTTCCCCACCACCAATATGCTGAAGGAAATCCAGGAGCATACCAATGTTCGCGTCCGGGTTCTGGTGGTCATCCCCACGGAACTTCCCCAGGAAGTCAGTCCGGGGTTGTCGCCGCCGGTGCGTCAGGCCATTTCACCGATGTGCGGCCGCATCATCAACATGCTGAATGAGCTTCCCTCTTCGAAAGCCGGAGATACCCCATGATGATTTTTCGGATTGGTCAATTGGCCGCGGAAATCGGCGTTCATCGCAACACCGTGAAGAACTGGATTAAAAGCGGTAAACTGGCGGCAAAACCCACTGGCGGCAAGCGGTATCTGATTGCTGAAGACGATCTGCGACGTTTTCTGGAAGAAACCGGCTTTCCCGAAACACAGATACAGGCATTTTCTCCTGTGCTCCATCATTTAAACCCGGCAAAACGGCCGGCATCATCTATCACTCTTAAAAGCGAGGCGTCCATGTCACATCATCCCATTGGATCCGTGCTGGTGGTCGGCGGCGGTATCGCCGGCATTCAGGCCAGTCTGGATCTGGCCAACTCAGGCTATTTTGTTCACCTTGTGGAGCGCAGCGCCGGTATCGGCGGCGTGATGGCCCAATTAGACAAGACCTATCCGACCAACGATTGCGCCATGTGAATTATTTCACCCAAGCTGGTCGAGTGCGGTCGGCACTTGAATATCACTCTGCATACCCTGTCTGAAGTGGTCGCCTTTGATGGTCAGACCGGAAATTTCAATATCACCATCAAACAGCACCCGCGATACGTCGATATGGACAAATGTATCGCCTGCGGCGCCTGCTCGGAAAAATGCCCCAAAAAGGTTCCGGATTCGTTCAACATGGGGCTGAACAGCCGAAAAGCCGTTTACATCAAATACGGCCAGTCCATTCCGCTGAAATACGCCATCGATCCCCAGAGCTGTATCTATCTGACGCGGGGTAAATGCCGGGCCTGTGAAAAATTCTGCCCTACCGGCGCTATCAATTTCAACGATACGGAAAAAATCGTGAACCTGCAGGTGGGCTCTGTGATCCTGGCTCCGGGCTATAAACCGTTCGATCCCACGGGATGGGACTTTTACGGCTTCGGCAAGATTGCCGATGTGGTGACCAGCCTTCAGTATGAACGGCTGCTGTCGGCATCCGGCCCCTGCATGGGACACCTGGTGCGGCCGTCAGACCAGCGGGAACCCCGTAAAATCGCCTGGATCCAATGCGTGGGCTCCCGAAATACGAACCGGTGCGACAACGGATACTGCTCGAGCGTCTGCTGCATGTACGCCATCAAACAAACGCTGATTACGGCCGAACATATCACCGGTCCTGATTTGCAGCAGACCGTCTTTTATATGGATATGCGCAGCCCGGGCAAAGAATTCGAACGGTATTACGAAGGCGCCAAAGCCAAAGGGATACGATTTCTGCGGTGCCGCCCGCATTCCATCGAACCCGGACCTGACGGCGGCGGTGTTCACATGCGTTATGTCACTGAATCCGGTCAGGTCATGGATGAAGATTTCGACATGGCCGTTTTATCCATCGGGCTGGAGCCTCCCGAAGGCAACCAGCGCCTGGCGGAGGTCTTCGGCTTTGCGCTGGATCGTTTCGGATTCGCCGAAACCAGCAATCTGACGCCGGTAGCCAGCACCCGTCAGGGCGTTTTTGTCACCGGCGCATTTCAGGCCCCCAAAGCGATTCCACGGTCGGTGACCCAGGCATCCGCAGCGGCGGCCGCCGCCAGTCAGGCGCTGCAGTCTGTACGCAACTCCATGACACGGGAAAAGGTATATCCGGCGGAAACGGATGTCCGGGATCAGGCGCCGCGCATCGGCGTCTTTGTTTGTTCATGCGGCCTGAATATTGCGGGCATCATCGATGTGAAAGCCCTGGCGGCATTTTCCAAAACACTGCCCCATGTCGTGTATGTGGAAAACAATCTTTTCACCTGCTCTGCGGACACTCAGAATCAGATCGGCGAAAGGGTGCGCGAACACGGTCTGAACCGCATTGTCATTGCGGCCTGCACCCCCAGAACCCATGAAGCCTTGTTTCAGGACACCCTTCAGGACGCCGGGCTGAACGGGTATCTGCTGGAAATGGCCAATATCCGTAACCAGAATTCCTGGGTACACCAGCACCAGCCTGAAAAGGCGACGGAAAAGGCCAAGGATCAGATCCGGATGGCCGTGGCCAAAGTAACGCTGGCCGAATCCCTGAAGCGCCAGTCCGTGACCGTGGCGCAGCAGGCGCTGGTCATCGGCGGCGGTGTCGCCGGTCTGTCGTCGGCGCTGGGATTGGCGGATCAGGGCTATCCGACGACGCTGGTCGAAAAAAACGACCGACTGGGCGGTAACGCCCTCAGGATTCTCGATACCGCCAAGGGAGAGGCGGTCGGCCCCTGGCTCAGCGGACTGATCGAGCAGGTGAAGCGGCATCCGCGGATCACCGTACTGATGCAGGCCCGCGTGACGCACACTTCCGGTTCGATCGGCAGCTTCACCAGCCAGATCGATGTGGCGGGTGACACCCGCAGCATCCAATACGGCGCGGCAATTCTGGCGACCGGCGCTCATGAAAGCGTACCGGATGAGTACGGATACGGCAGTGACAGTCGCATCCTGACGCATCTGGAAATGGACGACCGGTTGACCGCCTCCCCTGGGAAAATCGCCGCCGCCGATACGGTGGCGTTCATTCAGTGTGTGGGCTCCAGAGACAGTCGGCGGCCTTACTGCTCCCGCCTCTGCTGCACCCATACCATGAAGACCGCCATCCGCCTGAAAACGCTGAATCCTGACATGAACGTGTTCGTGTTGTTCCGGGATGTCCGCACCTATGGCAAACGGGAAGAACTGTACCAAAAAGCACGGCAACTGGGCGTCATTTTCATCCGCTATGCGCTTGAAAGCAAACCGGATGTCCGAGCGGCGGGAAATGGAATCCGGATTGCCTGCTCGGACCCGGTTTTGGGGATGCCGGTCGAAATTACCGCCGACTATCTGGTGCTGGCGTCCGCCATTGTTCCCAACGATATTCAGGATCTGGTGGAACTTTATAAATGCGGCCGCAACGAAGACGGTTTTCTGGCGGAGGCCCATCCCAAGCTGCGGCCGGTGGATATGTCCGTCGATGGGCTTTTTATTTGCGGTATGGGCAATTATCCCCAGCCTGTCGAGGAAACGCTGGCGCAGTCTCAGGCGGCGGTATCCCGCGCCTGTGTGGTTCTGAACCAAAAAGAGATGCAGCTTGACGCCATCAAATCGGTCGTCACCGACAAATGCGACGGATGCGCTTTGTGCGTTGACGTCTGCCCGTATCGCGCCATCCGCCTGGTGGAGCTGTCGCCGGAAACGGCGTCATCACATCCCTATGCGCGGAAAGTGGAAACGGATCCGGCGCTGTGCAAGGGATGCGGGCTTTGCGCCGCGACCTGCCCCAAGGGTGGTATTTATGTTCAGGGCTTTTCTCTGGATCAGCTTCACGCCCAGGTGGCGGCGGCGCTGGCACAGCATGCGAACCTTTACGAAGTCGTCAAGGAGTGATAAAAATGCAAACCCCTTTTGAACCCAGAATCATCGGTTTTCTATGCAACTGGTGTGCTTACGCCGGCGGCGATTTGGCCGGTGTCAGCCGTTTTCAATATCCCCCCAACATGCGTGCGGTGCGCGTTATGTGTTCCGGCATGGTGCACCCGAGTCTGGTGCTTGACGCTTTCAGTCTCGGAGCGGACGGCGTCATCGTCATGGGCTGACATCTGGGCGAATGTCATTACCAGGATGGTAATCACAAAGCTCTGGCCCGCAGTCACGCGATACACATGGTGCTGGAAGATTCCGGCGTCGATCCCCGGCGATTCGCCATCGAGTGGGTGTCTTCCGCCGAAGCCCCGCGTTTTGCCGAAATTGTGACCCGCTTTACCGAAACGGTGCGTGATCTGGGGCCGCTTCGCGCAGATATACCGCTGCCCGGTGATATCAAGGAGGCCGCATGAAAACTTTTTTCAATCTGATACAGGAAGTTCAGAAACCCGGATTGTGCCACCGCTGCGGCGGATGCGTCACCTTTTGCACGGCCGTCAATTACGGCGCTCTGGAAATTGATGCGGACGGCAAGCCGCGCTACGCAGAGATCGAAAAATGCATCGAATGCGGATTATGCCACGCCATATGTCCCGAAGTTTCCGAACTCGAGGATGAAACCAAACGCCAGTTTGCCTGGAGCGAGCCGATGGGCCGGATCATCGAAACCACGGTGGCAAGGGCTTCTGACGAGGCAATCCGCAGAAACGCCACGGACGGCGGGGTAGTGACGGCCCTTCTGACGCACCTTTTTGAACGGGGGCGTATCGACGGCGCCATTGTCGCGCGGCAGGTCGGCCCCTTTCAAAGAGCCCCGTATCTGGCCACAACCCAATCGGAGATACGCGATTCCGCAGGCTTTTTCTTCGACACCTCTCATGGTATGAAAGAATTCAGTGATCTTTACATGACGTATTCGTCCATCATGGAATTCGATCCTCTGATGCAGAAGCACCTCAATCGCGTGGCTTTTGTGGGAACGCCCTGCCAGATCAAATCGGTGCGGCGCATGCAGGTCATGGGGCTGGTGCCGTCGGACGCCATCCGGTTTTGTTTCGGGCTGTTCTGCTCGGGCAATTTCGTTTTCGGTCCGTCGCAGCAGGCTGAATTGGCCAAAGTCGGCGGATTTGACTGGAACGAGGTAAGAAAAATCAATGTCAAGGAGAGTCTGCAAGTCCATCTGACCACAGGACAGGTAAAAACGATTCCGCTGGAGGATATGGTTTCCATGCAGCGTTACGCATGCCGCTTCTGTCCGGACTATTCCGCGGAATACGCCGATATTTCCTTTGGCGGTCTCGGAGCGCCGGAAGGCTGGACCACGACCATCGTCCGGACGCCGCTGGGCAGGGCCGCCCTGGCGGACGCCAGAAGCGCCGGAAAAATCACGGATTTCAGCCATCAGGATAACCCCGGTTTCGCCACCGAAGCGTTGACCCAGGTTCGAAACCGATCCGGAAAGAAACGGGTGGCGGCGCTTCACAACCGGCGGGAATTGACCGATAAACCGGTTACGGTCAGGTTCTGACCCATTATCCTCGTCATTGCTACGGGGCGTTTTCATAAAGGAGATACTTACAATGACCGTAAAAGTAGCCAGCGAATGGCTCAACTCCTGTTCCGGATGCGAGATTTCCGTTCTGGACATGGGGGAACGGCTTCTGGATGTGCTGAAGGTGGCCGATTTCGTTCACCTGCCGGCGCTCATGGATCATAAATATTACGGGCAACTGGGCGACGGCGGCCATATTGACATTCCGGAAGCGGACGTGGGCCTGATCAGCGGCGGCGTCCGGAATGCGGAGCATGTGAAAGTGGCCGAGGAGATGCGCCAAAAATGCCGCATCATCATCGCTCTGGGAACATGCGCCACCCACGGCGGCATTCCGTCTTTGGCCAATTCATGGACGCGGGAGGAACTCTTCGACCGCTATTACACCACGGAAACAACGGATCCGCAGGCAGCCGTCCCCGATCAGGGGCTGCCCGAAATTCTGGAGTCCTGCAAGGCTCTGGATGAAATTATCCCCGTAGATATCTACATGCCGGGATGCCCGCCGCATCCGGATCATATTTTTAGCGCCCTGGTCGCACTGGTTCAGGGACGCACGCCGGAGCTTCCGGGGAAAAGCGTCTGCGACACCTGTCCGACGCGGCGGGAAGGCAAAGGCGCATTGTCCCGTGTACGCCGCTTTTTGAAGGCGCCCCATTACGGCGGCGCGGATGAACCGCTGGATCGCATGCGCTGTCTGCTGGAGCAGGGCTTCATGTGCATGGGCCCGGTGACCCGCGCCGGATGCGGCGGCGACGCTGTGACACCACGCTGCATTTCCGCCAGAGTCCCCTGCCGGGGCTGCTACGGGCCGGTGCGCCCGGACGGCAATCAGCGGCTGGACATGCTGAACGCCCTGGCATCCAACGGCGTTGATTTGAATTCACTGCCCGAAAGCGTTTCCCTCCTCCGGTTTTCCGGGGCGCACGGACGTCTTCGGCCTAAATCAGTCTCACAGAAAAAGGAGGCCTAACCATCATGGCGCAGGTCATTACCATACAGCCGATTACCCGCATCGAAGGGCACGCATCCATCGGTATTCAACTGGACGATGCCGGCAACGTAGCGGATGCGCGGCTCAATTACATGTCGTTACGCGGATTTGAAAAATTTATCGAAGGCAAACCGGCCGAAGAAGTACCGCGGATTGTCAGCCGGATTTGCGGCATCTGCCCCTGGATGCACCATTTGGCCTCGAACAAGGCCGTGGATCAATGTTTCGGCGTCACCCCGCCGCCTGCCGGCTATAAGCTGCGGGAGTTGATGCAGACGCTGGCCCATGCCGAAGACAAGCTCCTGCATTTCTTTTTCCTGGCTGCAGCGGATTTTGTCATCGGGCCGGATGCGGATTATTCGGTGCGAAACGTTATCGGCATCGTCAAGGCCAATCCGGAGCTGGCGGTGCGCGTTGTCAAAATGCGTCAGATGGCCAAGATGATGCTGGACAAGTTTTCCCGGAAAACCATCCATCCGGTGGCTGGCGTGGTGGGAGGCTTCGCGAAACCCCTGCTTGAAGAAGAACGTCTTGATATGCTGGAAAAAACCGGAGAGCTTCTCGATTTTGCGCTGTTCACCATGGACTACGCCAAAAAGGAGATTTTCCCCCGGTACATGGACGCGATTCAGACCCTGGGCGTCATCACGACCGGTTTCATCGGCACGGTGGATGGGCAGGGCGCGCTGAATCTGTTCGACGGCAAGCTCCGCATCATGAAGGCGGACGGCAGTTATACCGATTTCGCTCCGGATGCCTACGCCGACTATATCGGCGAACATGTGGAGCCGACGTCTTACGGAAAATATCCTTACGCCAAATTCTGGAACGAAGGATTTTCGATGGATCTGGAAAAACCCAAAGGCGTGTACCGCTCCAATACGCTGGCCCGCATCAACGTGGCGGACAAGATGGCGACACCTCTGGCGCAGGCCGAACTGGAAGAATTCCGTTCGGCGTTCGGTCGTCCGGCGCAGGCCACCCTGCTGTATCATTATGCGCGGCTGATCGAGGAAATTTATGCCTGCGAACGGGCTATCGAGATTCTGAAAGATCCGGAGATCACCGACACCCACATCCGGGTTCTCGAGATCGAACCCAAAGCCGGACGCGGGGTGGGATGTGTGGAAGCACCACGGGGAACGCTCATCCATGACTACACCACCGACGAAAACGGCCTGATCGCCCGCGCCAACATGATCGTCGGCACCACGCACAACCTGGGGCCCATGAACATGAGCGTCAATCAGGCGGCCAGGTCTCTGATCCGGAACGGCCATGTGGATGAAGGCATTTTAAACCGGATTGAAATGGCGGTGCGCGCCTACGACCCATGAGTCAGCTGCGCCACTCACCGCCTGGATGGCGGACACATGGTATCCATCACCATCACCGATGCAAAAAATCAGCTCGTTCGAAAATGGCCTGAATGACATAAGTGCAGGCTGTCAAAATGTGTTTGGCCCGGTTTTTGATAAAACCGGGCACGCTCTTTCTTTATCTCATTTCCAGGTAAGATTCTCCTTGATTCGCTTTTTCATATGATTTACATCTCTTTTTAAGAAAAGTCGTTCAGTTGATTGTTTTTGATTATAACGGATTTGGGGAAGTGGATTTATTTCCTCCCAAGGATGCCGATATCATCATATCTTTCCAACGATTGCGCACTTTCAGGATACATCTGCAAGATTATGATTTCTATTCTATCATCCTGTCTCAGCACAACTTTTCAATATATTACGGAATAATGTCTGGCAAGATATTTCTGAAACGTATCTGGTTTTCTGTATCTTATGCAAAAAGACGGGTAACTATTCAGCACGGTTCATAAAACTGGGGAGTTTGCCCTCAAACAGTAAACGCAATGCTTCGGATACGGCAACCCCTTGTTTCCGGCA
>LKPX01000121.1 GCA_001443525.1 Desulfobacteraceae bacterium RAAP-1
ATCTAAATTTCAAAAATTCAACGAAAAACCGTGTCAAGAACTTTTTTTAAAAAATTACATTTTTTTGTGCTGAATAGTTACAAAGACGGATATATAGATTTTCTGAAAATTCATTTCACAAGGCAACAGGGAGGAGATAATACTGTAGTATATCTCCGGCTGATAACGCAGTGAAATTATTTTTCTGAATGTCTATAGCAGATTCTGGATATCATTCATGGGCAGGCAGTATCCCCTTTTACAGGTTGTTGTAAAAACGGGCTGAAACTGACCTTTTACGAAGCCGTCAATCATTAATACGAGTCTAACAATTCTACAATACCCGTCTAACAATTCCGGATTATAAACAGTTTCGTAAACGATGTCATGGATATCCATTGAAAAGCAAATGGGTGCGTCCGGTGTCGTTTTGAAGCATGTCACTTTGTTGCAGCTTACAGATTCCATTTTTCACATTCAGCCCAAGGAGAGAAAACGATGAAACAGTTTTTCAGAACAGTTGTCGCTCTTGCCATGACCCTTTGCGGCGCGGCGACGGTCATTCCGGTTGCCCATGCTGCATCTGTCAAAGAACCTGATACCATCACCATTGCCTGGCTGCCGAACAATTCGGGAAATGAAGAGAAGGTAATGCGCGAAGAATTCGGCAAAATCATTTCAGAAGCCACAGGTAAAAAAGTAGAGAACAAATTGACCACCGATTACATTATTGCCATCAAAGCCCTGGAAAATGGCGATGCTCAGATAGGCTGGTTCGGTCCCAATGAGTATCTGGTGTCTCATGCCGCCAATCCCAGGATTCTGCCGATGGTGGTCGAAAGCGGTGATTCGGGAACCCTGAACGACGCTCTGTACCACAGCCGCTTCCTTGTCAAAAAAGGCAACGAAGATCAATATAAATCCGCCGGCGGCTACGGCATTGACAACATCGTCGGAAAAAGAATGTCTTTTGTTTCCAGCAGCTCAACGTCCGGTTTCAATATGCCCGCCGCCGTGATTCTGGGTCAGTTCGCTCATCAGGATAAATGGAAAAACCTTACCAAGGATGACCTGGCCCAAGGCGGCGAAGGGAAATTTTTCAGCCAGGTGCTTTTTGCGGGTTCTCACCAGTTGTCTTTGGTCAACGTGCTGACCGGAAAATCCGATGTATCGGCAGTGGACGATATCGATGTGGCGCAGTATGTGGAGTTGACACAAGGAAAAGAAAACGAAGCCGGAGCCGTTTATACCATTCGCAAAGACGCCGATGCGCCATTCAACAGCCTTGCAGGCGCTCAGTACGTTGTCATCAAGCCGATACCCGTTCTGAACACGCCTGTTGAGGTCAACAGCGAATTTTTAAGTGAAAAGACCATCGCCGCCATCACCCATGCGCTTACCTCAGAGCGTGTAACCAAGGATTCGAAAATATTCGCGCCCAAAAGCGCCAAAGGAGCTGTATTTGTCCAGCCGCACCGTTTTCTGAAGGTTACCGATGCCTGGTATGATCCAATGAGAAAAGTTCTTGGAATTAAATAGGACGACTTCGTAAAAAGTCCGGAGAACTGTGTTGAGCTGCATCCTTCGTCGTTGCAGCGTACCCAAAAGTACGCTTCACTCCTCAGGATTTGCGCGTCTTGCCTGCGAACATTTTACAAAGCCGTCCGAAAATCGACTTTTTTACGAAGTCGTCAAATAAGCGGGCAATGTTGCGCCGGCGCCTCTTCCCCGATTTAATAAACGCACAGGGGTATTAACAGCATATGACACCAGAATCCAGTAACCCTCTGTTGGAATTGAAAAATGTCATCAAGTACTACAACCGTACAACGCCGGCGCTTGCTGATATCAGCTTTTCCATCATGGATGGCCAGTTCATTTCCATCATAGGGCCTTCCGGTTCCGGGAAATCCACACTTCTTCGCTGTATCAACCGGATGATCGAGGTGAGCAGCGGGGAAGTGTGCTTCGATGGTGTCATCACCTCACAACTGAAAAAACGGGATTTAAGAAAACTCAGAACCAAAATAGGCATGATCTTCCAGCATTATAATCTTGTGGACAGATTGACCGTCATCGAGAACGTGCTTCACGGCAGACTGGGGTACAAGTCCACCATGTCCGGGGTTCTGGGGCGTTACAGCCAGGAAGAAAAGATGCAGGCGCACCGCATTATCAATATTCTGGGCCTGCATGACCAGGTGTATCAGCGGTGCGACCAATTAAGCGGCGGCCAGAAACAGCGGGTGGGAATCGCCCGGGCGCTGGTGCAAAACCCCAGAATGATTTTGTGTGACGAGCCGATCTCTTCGCTGGACCCGAATTCATCGAAAACCATTATGGATCTGCTAAGAAGTATTTCCAGAGAAATGGGCATCACCTTCATTGTGAATCTGCATCAGGTAAATGTAGCGCTTAAATACTCGGACAGAATCATTGGTGTCAACAAAGGGAAACTGGTTTTTGACGGATCACCGGATCAGCTGACAACCGAACGGATATCGGATATTTATGGCTCGATCTCCAAAGACTCTTCGTAAGATTCCCCTTGATTCGTTCATTTACATGATTTACATTTTCTTTGAAAGAAGCTGGTGGTGGTTTTTGTCCTGCCTGAAAAGGAGTCTGCCATGTCCCACAATCATTCTGCAGTTACGGATGCCGAAGAAAATATTTATGCTATACTCGATCGGGTGGCTGAAACAGGTATTCCCGTTACGATGAAACGCAAGGGAAAACCCATTACGATATCGTGTGCCATGAATGGCTCCAAACTGGATCGCCTTGAAGAACATCCCAATTTTCTTCAAGGCGATCCTGAAGATGTGGTGCATATGGATTGGTCTGGTGATTGGGGCCCAACTTTATGATATATCTGGATACACATGTTGTGATATGGCTTTTCACTGACAAGGGTAAAAGGCTGAGTACAGATGCCCGTCTGTTGATAGAAAATGCGTATTCGATTCTTATCTCACCGATGGTACTGCTCGAATTGGATTTTCTCAATGAAATTCACCGTATCACCCTTGGTTCGGAATCTGTTTACGACTATCTTCATGATCGGATCGGGCTGACTATCTGCGAAAAATCGTTCTCATCGGTTGTACATATGGCGACTGAACAATCCTGGACACGCGATCCTTTTGATCGGCTTATTACATCACATGCTGCTCTGGATCAAAACATTCTGGTCACCAAAGACGAAACCATTCGAAAAAATTATTCTCTTGCAAAATGGTAGAAAGTGTCCTTTTCAAGCCTCTCTACCCTCTGGGAGAGGGAGCAAAAGGAACACCGATATTTTTTATAAAATTACTCCTCGCAAATTAATCTTTTCTTAACAATTCTGTCCTATTCTATCCTCAGATAAAAAATTTCCATATATCCGGTGAAATCCGACCACCTCTGTGTACACAAACATATAGACAACAATGATTTTATGTAACAAGTCGATTTCTTCGATGAACCTGGATTCAGGGGAAAGATATGCAGCAGGCTGATATTTTTATCAAACGCAGGAATGACCGCTGGATATTCTTTGCCGTACTGGCGGTTCTAACCGTTGGCTCGATTATCATTACCCAGTACGACGTGCTGAAAGGGTTTACCAGTATCGTCAAAGCCTTTGTCTGGGGGATTTCCAATTTTTATCCAGATATCGAATCCATGGCGAAATTACCGGATATCTTGTTGAAACTGCGGGAAACGGTGCTGATGTCCATTGCCTCAACCACTGTCGCCGCTGTTTTCGCCATTCTGCTGGCGCTGATGGGTTCCCGGACAACAAGGATGAGCCGTTTTTTCAGCGTGATGGCAAGGGGTATCGCCTCGCTGTTCCGAAACATTCCGCTGGTAGCCTGGGCCATGGTGTTGATGCTGGCTTTCAGCCAGAGCCCGTTGACAGGTTATCTGGCCCTGTTTTTCGGCTCTCTGGGATTTCTCACCCGTTCTTTCATCGAAACCATCGACGAAGTGAGTCATGATGCGGTTGAAGCTCTGGAAGCCACGGGCGCTGGCTATTTCCATGTTATATTTCAAGCCGTTCTGCCTTCCAGCCTGCCGCAGATGATCAGCTGGCTATTGTTCATGATCGACACGAATATCCGCGACGCCACGCTGGTGGGATTTCTCACGGGAACCGGTATCGGGTTTTCATTTGACCTGTATTACAAGAGTATGAATTTTCATGCGGCCAGCCTGGTGGTGATGCTGATCGTCATCACGATTATCATCATCGAAACGGCATCCAATATGATTCGAAGGAATATGATGTGATGGAAACCGAAGAAACAATCAGCAATTGGGGACAATTGTGCAGCGATGAAATGACCCCTCCGGATATCTTTGGCTCCGGAAGGCCTCTGAACAGGGAGTCTTTCACTATCCGGATTTTTCTGACGACATTGTCATTATTGACCCTCTATGCACTGTTCACCATGGATTATCAGGGGGTTGACATTGCAAGGGCAACGGCGGATACGTTTCACAGCTTCAAGATCGTTTTCATGGAACCCTCCACCCAACGTCTTGGGCTGTGGAACGCTTTTTATGAGGTTCTGGTCACGATGGGGCTGGCGTTTCTGAGCACTTTGTTCGGTGGCGTTATCGCCTTGTTTCTGGGGCTGTTAAGCGCTCAGAATCTGGCGCCAAGGTGGGTTACTGGTTGCATCAAAAGTTTTGTCGCCTTTATTCGGGCGATTCCCACCATTTTATGGGTCCTGATTTTCGCGGTTGCTGCAGGGTTGGGCAGCGCGGCGGCAGTCATCGGCATGACGTTTCACTCCATCAGTTATCTGACCAAAGCCTATTCCGAATCCTTTGAAGAGCTGGACAGAAATGTCATTGAAGCCCTGTCTGCCAGCGGCGCCAATTGGTGGCAAATTGTCTTTCAAGCGGTCATTCCTTCATCCGCTGCATATCTGCTGTCCTGGACTTTCATGCGGTTTGAAATCAACTTCGCCAACGCCATTGCCATGGGCGCTGCCGCCGGCGCTGCTGGAATCGGTTTTGATCTGTTCATGGCCGGCGGATACTACTTCGATCTGAAAGAAGTCGGGCTGATTACCTATATCGTACTGGCGTTTGCGATCGTCCTGGAGATGATTGCCACCCACATGAAGTCTAACATCCATCAAAAGACTTAAAATCTGGAGCATATCATGGAAATTACCCTGCGGGAGGCAACTGAAGCCGACTTGCCCGCCATACTCACGCTGTATGCCCAGCTCGGGCAGGATGACGGCAAGGTCCTCAGTTTAGAGGCGGCCAGCCGTATTTTTGTCCGGATGAAAACCTATCCAGACTATCGGATTTATATCGCCCTGTTGAACGGCAGGATTGTCGGTACGTTTGCCCTGCTGATCCTGGACAACATCGCCCACATGGGAACCCCATCAGCGATTCTTGAAGATGTTGTGGTGGAAGAAGGGATACGCAGTCAGGGAATCGGCCGTCAGATGATGCGTCATGCCAACAGTCTCTGCCGGGAAAAAGGATGTTACAAGATGTCCCTCACCAGCAACCGGAATCGGGAAGCAGCCCATCGTTTTTACGAGTCACTGGGTTTTGAAAAGCATGGCTACAGCTTTTACATGATGATGAATAAAACCGAAAGTGAAACAAAATGAATTGTGCTGATATGACAGCTTTGATCGGTACCATGGATGAAGAAAGCGTGGAGGATTTGCTGGCGTTATTTGTCGGTGTGGAATTGACGGTTCGTTGTCCTCCGCGATCGGGGCTTGTGATGTTGACCGTGAAAGACAGCTTTGAAACCGATTTTCACCTGGGAGAAGTGCTGGTGACAGAGGCTCGCGTTCTGTTTCGCGGCTGCGAAGGCTTTGGCATGGCCATGGGAGAGGCGCCCCGAAAGGCTCTGGCGCGGGCAGCGGTGGATGCCGTGCTTCGGTGTCCTGAGTCCACTGCAATCCAGGAAAATCTGGTGGCGCGCCTGAAGCAGGAGGCGGTAACGCTCAACCGCAGACTGGCGGAAAGCGCCGCTCTGATTGCTTCCACAAAAGTAAATTTCGATCTGATGTCAGGAGCCTGATTATGAATACCAACAGAACGATCCACGATCATGTGACCTTCAGGGTGATTCTTCAGGGGATGAGCCACCCCGGAAAAGTATATCTTTTGCCGGATGCACCCGAAGCCGAATCCACCGCCGCCCAACTTCTCGGTTGCCTGATGGACAATGAGGCAACCCTTGCCGTCATTGGTGATGCAGAACTGGAAGCATTGCTGGCCCGGCATACCGGCAGCCGGCCGGCGTCTTTTGAACATGCGGATTTCATCGTCGTCCGTAATGGTACAACCTTCGGCAACCTGATCCATTTCAAGCGGGGCAGCCTTGAATATCCGCATACCGGCGCTACCATCCTGTATCTGGTGGAAGAACTGAGCGATGCCGGAAATGATATCGTTGTGACAGGGCCTGGGGTTAAGGGCTCGGCCTCACTTCGGATTACGGGCATTCATCCAGGTGAATGGCATCTTTTAAAGGAAGCGAACAGTGAATTCCCTCTGGGCGTGGATGCCGTTTTTCTTGACCGGAGCGGGCGCATCGCCTGCATTCCCCGCTCATCTCAGATCGGAGTGAACTGAAAATGGGATATGTTGCAGTTAAGGGAGGAAATGAAGCGATTGAAAAAGCCTGTCAGCTCTTTGCCTATGAGCGCATCAAGGGATGCTCCCCGGTGCTGGGGGTGGATCAGATCAGAGAACAACTCTACCTGACCGTGGATCGCGTGATGGGGGAAGGAGCGCTCTATGCGCCGGAGTTGGCCGCTCTGGCCCTCAAACAATCCGCCGGTGACACTTTGGAAGCCTCTTTTATGGTGCGCGCCTTTCGGGCTACCCAGCAGCGGCTTGGCTACTCACTGCCGACTGGCGCGGAAAAGATGCGGGTTGTCCGAAGAATTTCCTCCGCGTTTAAAGATATCCCCGGCGGCCAGATTCTGGGCGCCACCAGTGATTACACCTTGAGGCTTCTGGATTTTGACCTTCTGAAAGATGATGAGGCGAGACGGAAGGCCTTTCGTGAACGCATATTCAGCAGCCTTCCTGCCGATGCCGAGATTCCGGCCGCGTTTCCAAAGGTGATCGCCATCCTGCGCCGGGAAGGGCTGCTGGAAGATTCCTCGCCGCATCCGGAAAATGAAGTGTTTGATATCACCCGGCGCTCCCTCACTTTCCCGGCTCCTCGAAGCGCCCGGTTGCAGGCTCTTGCCCGGGGCGAAACCGGCGGAATGCTGACACTGGCCTATTCCAGCATGCGCGGTTATGGGAATATCCACCCGACCCTGGGTGAACTGCGCATCGGCTATCTGCCGCTTACAATGCCGCATCCGATCAGCGGAGAACCTTATGTTGTCGGAGAGGTCAAGGTGACGGAAGCGGAAGTTCTGGCCCGTTTTCAGGGAGATGACGGCATGCCTCGCTTCAGTCTGGGCTATGGGCTCTGCTTCGGTCAGAACGAGATCAAGGCGATCGCTATGGCGATACTGGATCGGTGCACGCGGACTGAAAAGCCTTCATGTCCCGCTGAAGACCAGGAATTCGTTTTGTATCATATTGACGGCATCGAGGCGATGGGGTTCTGCAATCACTGGAAGTTGCCGCACTATGTGGATTTTCTTTCCGATCTGGATCGTCTCAGAAAGGCTCAGGATCTGGCCCGCGCCGGAAAAGTTCAGGAGGATACCGATGCAGATGCATGAATGGCTGAAGAACAATGACCCATTGGCACATGCTGAGGCGCATATCGCCGGGTATCCCTTTGGTTTTATGGATGAGGGCGCCAAAAAGGAGATTCGTCGCAGCATCCTCAAGGCGGTCGCCATTCCGGGATACCAGGTGCCGTATGGTTCGCGGGAAATGCCGATTGCCCGCGGCTGGGGAACCGGCGGGCTTCAGATCACCCTTTCGCTGATCAAACCGGATGACATCCTCAAAGTCATCGATCAGGGATGCGACGGCAGTGTCAATGCGGTGAATATCAAAAAATTTGTGATGGCGGTCACCCAGGTCGCCATTACCACCGATACCCGTGCGGCCACCCTTATTCAGACCCGCCACCGGATTCCGGAAGAACGGATGACCGATCAGCAGATTCTGGTGCTTCAGGTTCCGTATCCGGAAGCGCTGCGGGAGGTGGAGCCGTCGGAAATGGAGACCCGGCGCATGCACGCCGAGGCGGACTACAGCCGGATGTGGCTCTATCTCTACGAAGATATCGTTCATTATGGCGAGATTACCATCAGCTACCGTTATCCGGTGACGGTCAACGGCCGTTATATCACCGACCCCAGTCCGATTCCCCGCTGGGATGTGCCTAAACTTCACATGGCTGACACCCTGTTTCTTTTTGGGGCGGGACGGGAAAAACGCATCTATGCGATTCCTCCGCACACGTCGGTTGAACCACTGGAGTTTGAGGATCATCAATTCAGAATCGAGGATTTTTCCGGCAAGGCCTGTGCCCGGTGCGGCGCCACCGATACATTTCTGGACGAAGTTATTGACAATGTCGGCGGCGGACGGAGCTATTTCTGCTCGGATACCGGTTACTGCGACAAAAGGAGCCGGACATGGAACCGCTGATACGGATACGCAATCTTTCAAAACGTTTCGGACAGGGGTGCGCCCGCTGTCTGGAGACTACCGGGCCGGAACAGGATACCAATCTTTGCCCCTGCTGCGGTTCAGTCATGGCCTGCAATGATGTCTCTCTGGATCTGTTTCGCAATGAAGCTCTCGGTATTGTCGGTGAAAGCGGCTCCGGAAAAAGCACTCTGGTGCGGCTGCTGCATTTTGAATGGGAAGCCAGCGGCGGTGTCATGGAATTGCATCGGTCTGTGGCGCCGGACTGTTTGCCGGAGATATGTGCGGGTGATGCGAACTACAGTCGTAACCTGCTCGGACTGAGCTATTTTCAGAAGCGGCAGCTCCGCAACGCCCTGATGGGAATCGTTTATCAGAACCCGCATCTGGGGCTCAGGATGCAGGTCAGTTCAGGAGGGAATATCGCCGAAAGGCTTCTGGGCGCTGGATGGCGACATATCTCCCGGATGCGGCAGCGATCCGCCGAGTTGCTGGAGCGAACGGAAATCCCGGTAGCGCGGATGGATGAACCGCCCTGCAACTTCAGCGGCGGCATGCAGCAGCGGGTGCAGATCGCCAAGGCCCTGTCGAACAGCCCGCTCATCCTGTTTCTGGATGAAGTCACCACCGGTCTTGATCTTTCCGTTCAGGCCCGGGTGCTGGATATGATCCGGAATCTGCGCAGTGAGTTCAATTTGTCCATGCTGGTGGTTTCACATGATCTGGGCGTTATCAACCTGCTCTGTCAGCGCACCCTGGTGATGAAATCCGGCCGTGTGGTGGAAGCCGGGCTGACGGATCAGATATTACAAGATCCCCAGCACCGGTACACCCAGCTTCTCGTGGCATCCCAATTATGACAGCTTCGTAAAAAGTCCGCATGCAGCGCTTGCGCCGCATCCTTCGTCATTGCAGCGTATGAGAAAAGTACGCTTCATTCCTTAAGGATTTTAGAGACTTGCCAGCGAACATTTTACAAAGCCGTCTGAATTTGGACTTTTTACGAAGTCGTCAATTATAGGAAAGGAGCGGTTGTGATCATTGTAGAAAACCTGTCCAAAAGCTTTACGCTTCATACGCTTGGCGGGAAACAGATACGGGCCTGTCGGGATATATCCTTCCGTGTTCCTCCGGGCGGCTTTTTGGGGCTGTCCGGTCCCAGCGGCGTCGGAAAGAGTACAGTGCTCAAATGCATCTACCGGACTTATCTGGCAAGCAGCGGGACGATCCGTTTCAATTCGACCGCCTGTGGCTGGGTTGATTTAGCGGCCTTGCCGGACCGGGCTGTCATCGATATCCGCGACAGGGAGATGGGATATGTTTCTCAGTTTCTTAAGGTAATTCCACGGGTTTCAGCCCTTGAAGTGGTGATGGAGCCGATTTTGTCCCGAAATAGCGTGTCACGGGATACAGCGCGGCAGCGTGCTGTGGATCTGCTCGAACGGCTGCGGATTTCATCGCACCTGTTCGATGCCTATCCGGCAACCTTCAGCGGCGGAGAGCAGCAACGGGTCAATATCGCCCGTGCTGTCAGCTGGAAGCCGCGGCTGCTGCTCCTGGATGAGCCCACCGCATCGCTGGACCAAAATTCGATCGGCGTTGTGCTGGAGATTCTCAGAGAATTGCGCGATGAAGGAACAACCATGATCGGGATATTTCACGACACCACTCTGCTGACATCGGTAGCGGATTCTGTATGTCATATTGACAATTTTGATGCTCTCGTAAAAAGTCGAATTTCGGACGACTTCGTAAAAAGTTCGCAGGCAAGGCGCGCAAATCCTGAGGAATGAAGCGTACTTTTGGTACGCTGCAATGACGAAGGATGCGGCGCAACGCAGCATGCGGACTTTTTA
>LKPX01000122.1 GCA_001443525.1 Desulfobacteraceae bacterium RAAP-1
GTTTTTTCTATTTTTTCATGAGCCTGTTCCAATTCAAATTTTAATTGTGCCGATTCGGTGGCGGTTTTTTCTATTTTTTCATGAGCCTGTTCCAATTCAAATTTCAATTGTGCCGATTCGGCGGCGGTTTTTTCTATTTTTTCATGAGCTTGTTCCAATTCAAATTTCAATTGTGCTGATTCGGCGACGGTTTTTTCCAGTTCTTTATTTATCCGCTCTGATTCACTTGATGATTCATTCAATTTCAATGTTATGCTTTCTAATTCAGCTTCAGAAGCTATCCACAATTTGTGGTATTCAGCTTTTTCTGCTTCATTGGCAATAACTGTTTTTCTCATATCCTTCAATGCAAAATCAATATGTATTTTTATTAATGAAATTGAATCGTTATCAATGTGTTTAAGCCGGATGATATTTTCAGTTTCACGATTGTTGTTTTCGGAGGGTGAATTGCCGCTCAACGACGTGTCAAAACAACTATGCTCCACAACCAGCTCGGGAACATATTTCAATGAATATCGATTAACTATTTTGAGCAGGAAATCCCAATCTTCACAAACAGGCAAAGATTCGTCAAAGGGTCCAAAATCACGCAATAATTTTTCATCCATCAAAATGGCATGCAAAGGAATAACATTCCAATATAACAATATATCTCTATCGAATTCGAATGCAAACAATGTGTCTTTTCTAAAAGCATCTCGCATACCTTTTTCGTTGTAGTATCTTGAAACAGACTGGCCGTAAACTATTGGCCATCCCCCGCAATCCATGGCCAGACATAGCACGCGTACAGCATCTTTATAATACACATCGTCATCATTCAAAAAGCCGACATATCTTCCTGTTATATTTGAGGTACCGACATTTATCGCATGCGCCCTGCTTGTCGCTGTTTCAATCGGTATATAAACGAGCGAAATCTCCCCAAGTATATTCCGAAGTCTTTCAATATCCAGGTCACAGCCACCATCGTTAACCAAAACGACTTCTATTGGTCGATACGTCTGCACTGCAATGCTCTGCAAAGCCCTTTCCAAAAGTTTGGGTTTATCTTTTGTTCGAACGATGATCGATACCAGGACAGGATTGGCCCGTGACATCCAGGAAATAGCCGAAAGCTTCCGATTTTCGTTCTTTCCAAATTTTTGCCAATGTTCCCAGCCTGACGCCAACATCCCAGAAGCAACTTGTTCCGCAACATCCGGATGGGCAGATAAGTAATCCGCTTCATTGAATCGAGCGGATTCGAATTCATACAGACGCCTGTATGCCAAGTCCAATGATTCCTGGTATTCGGCAATTTTGAGATTCTGATCCATCATTGAACGATAAATCGTTTGACCATGGAGTAAAAATATATTACTGAATATGTAATTGTGAACATATTGGTGGGAATGCACCCATTTTTCAGGTTGATCCTTGATCGGCTTATTGCCATCTGAAATAATACGAAATTCAGAGATGATATCTGTAATGGCCTCAAACCGAAAACCATTTTCGAGCAATTGCAGCAAAAAATGCCAGTCTTCAAGCACATCCAGTGTTTCGTCAAAAAACACATTTTTTTTGATCAATGCTGCCAGACGGACAATATAGCTGTTGATGGGTATAAAATTCTGAACGAAAAGATTCAAAAATGAGGCCGGTTGGTACCCTTTTTCAACGGATTGGCCGGGAATTCTGCGGTTACTCGCCGCGCAAACGACATCGGCATCCTTTTCCCTCATGGCATGGAGCATTTTGTCGGAAAATATCGGATAAAAGATGTCGTCGTCATCCAGAAAAGCAACTGCATCGGTATCATTGAGAAAGGTATAAACATATTGAAGACCGACATTCAACGGATAGCTGCGATTCTTACCGACATGGTCGGCATGAACCAGCACCCAGGAAAGAGAATCTATTTCACGGCATACCGACTCGACCTTCGTTAACATTTCCGCTTCGCCATGCAGCACCACAACCGCAACACAGTGATTCAACTGTCTGGATATGGATACCAACGCTTCATGTAACAACAATGGCCGAACACCCTGGGTCCTCACAATCACCGCGATGGTGAATTTGGAAATTGCCTTCAAGGAAACTGCAACGGGTTTTCCAAACCATCGTGTCACATTCAACGTAGCGAACTTCAGAGTAAATGAACGATAACGCAAAAAACCTTCCGCATGAGTGGCACCATTCGACAGAGTCATGCTTCTAAATCGGTTGAGCGATAGCACCCAATCATCGTAGGGATGTTCTTCCAACTGGCTTTGATATTGTTGAAGCGCTTGCTTTTTTTGGTTCAATACGGAAGTAATATCTACCAAGATGTCAACCTGTAACGGTTGATTGACTTCATAAAAAAGCAGATCTGTATCAATTCGGCACAGTAGGAGGGCTTTTTGAATCAAGTTGGCCGTAGATCGGTGATCGGGATGAAATTCCATTGGGGAAGGCGCATAAATCAATTCTGGAGAATAAGATTTAATCAGTTCGATCAGTTTCCATATCGCTGTTTCCGCATTATCCAATTCCCGGTCTTCGTAAGACCAAAATACGATATCAGAAATTCCCAGACAGGCGCATGCGGAACGGGTTTCCTGTTGGCGCAAAGCGATATAGGTGTCTCGGTCAAATCTTCCAGACATGTCCCCTTTTGCCCCATTCGTCAAAATCAAGACACGAACGGAATCACCGGCAGCCGAATGCAGGGCGAGAGTTCCGCCACATCCGATTGTTTCATCATCCGGATGTGGTGATAGAATCAACACCCGTTTGCCGGTTAAATCCGTGGAATAAAATGGAATGAGTTGATCTTCGGATACAGTCATATCAAATCCTCGCCTGCCATTGTATCTTAAAATGCTTGAGTTTTCGAACGGCGACTCTCAAATGGGGCCATCTTATGGATAGATCAGGAGATTCACTTTTTATAAAAAAGACATGCGGATATCTTCTCTTTTATACTCCACGGCCAAATCAGTTTATCGCTTGACAGCACAATTTTCCCGACAAGTAGTGATTTACTGGTGCTGGGCTTAAGGTGCAAGGCTGGTTTTTCAATGAGATACCAGGACATGCATGCACATATCAACGTTAGGGGAGCCGCCATGAACGTTACCGTAAGAGGGCGAATATTTGCAAATAGTTGTATGATAACCTGCTGAACCAGAAAACCATACAGATAGATACCATACGAAAAATCTGGCCAACTCGAACATTTTCCGAAAATCGCGGGTCGTGCGAGACAAAAACTTAAAATCGTATAAGGGATTGATGCAAAAAGAAGTATCTCCCTGATTTCTGAACCGCAACAACCTGTAATTATTAAAATGATGATGGCTGTCTGCAGGTTGAGAAAGCGTTCTATATTGAAAATTCTGATCAAAGCTCCCATAAAGAAAAAAGGCGCCAGCCTTAGAATTTGGAAACTGCTAATGCTGGAAAAGTAGAACACTGGACCGAGTTCACCCGGTCGAAGTACCGCTGCATAAACACCGCCAACGAGAAAAATCAGCCCTAAACAGCATCTGAAAGCCCATGACAAAAGCCCGCCACCAACGGTCGCATACAGAGGAACCAACAAGTACATCAGCATTTCAATGGGAATTGTCCAGAGAACTCCATTGACATCGAGGGAGGCAACATTATGGATGAATACCTTTGGCAGTGAATACACGGGTGCAAGCAGAATATTCAAAAAATATATGAGAACGCCCCTTTGGTGGAAATATTCTGAAAATTTCAATTCGGAGACAACAGGTCCGACAAGCAATGCCGTTATCAAAACAACAACAATCAATGCTGGCATAATGCGTAATATTCTTCGTATGATGTAGCGATGGAAACACCTGTCGTTATTCCAACTGTCTGCGATCAAATATCCACTGATTGAGAAGAAGATCATAACCGCAAAAGAATGAACCGGAACACCCAAAATATCAGGGACGAAATTATTTCCTGTAAGTGGATACGAATGACCGAAAAGAACCATGAAAGCCGCGATCAACCTCATGATGTGAAAGTTATTTTTCAATTTATCATCGTTACTGGCCATTGAAATCTCCAGGCTTGACGGCTTCGCAAAAGTCCGCATGCTGCGTTGTGCCGCATACTTCGTCATTGCAGCGTACGACAAGTACGCTTCATTCCTTGCGGATTTGCACGCCTTGCCTGCGAACTTTTTACGAAGGCATCACATTTGAATGTATGCCGTTTTAACTATCTGAAAACGATTCGAAACACAAATGGTTTTAGTCTGCCGGCAAAAATAAAAATGACTTCTGAGCAGTCTGTGTAAGATGTTCTGTCCGAACTTATTGAGAAGTTACCCTGAAACTTTTTGCTCGGATGGCGCCGTAGTACCGGTGAAGGCGGGTAATGCTGCTGGAGGAAGCGGCTCCCATCAGCGTCACCAGAAAAGAGGCAAAGCTTTGCAGCGGATGCATGGAGCCGCCAATCCGTGCCTGATTCTGATGCGTTGCTGAAAGGATGGTCGAGGCGTGAGCGCCTATCTCTATGGGTAACACTATAGGGCGACGAATAGAAACGGGCATACAAGGCCAAGTTTTCCGGCAAGTCAGCATAACATGAAGATTAGGACCAGGCTTGGCGGGCACAGCCTGATATAGAATCCGTCCTTCTATCTGTCAGGCTGTGAACTCCGCCTTGTCCGGACTTATTATCGATATTTGGAGAAATCGGGTTTTCGCCTTTCCATGAAAGCATTTTTGCCTTCCACCGATTCGTCAGTTCCATAATACATGCTTAATCCGCCAACACCCAGGTGGGTAATTCCCGCAACACCGTCTGTTTCCGCATGGAAGGCATATTTAAGCATCTTAAGCGCCGTGGGGCTTTTTTCCAGAAGTTCCTGGCACCATTTATCCACTTCATCGTCCAATTTGTCAGGGGGGACAACGGCATTGACAAGTCCCATATCAAGGGCCTGATTTGCCGTATATAGCCGGCACATATACCAGATTTCCTTTGCTTTTTTCATCCCTACGCACCGGACAAGGTCTCCTGTTCCATATCCGGGGTCAAAGCTGCCGACTTTAGGACCTGCCTGCCCTAGTTTTGCCGTTTCAGCCGCAATAGACATATCGCAGACCACCTGAAATACATGCCCGCCTCCGATAGCGTATCCATTAACCCTGGCGATAACCGGCTTCGGAATGGTCCGAATCAGGCTGGAAACCGTCTGCCAGGCGACTTCCACCGGCAATGCGGCAATGGTGCCGGCATATCCGCTTTTGTCTCTGATGGATTGATCTCCCCCGGTGCAAAAAGCCTTCTCTCCTGCGCCGGTAAACACCACCACACCTACCGAGGTATCCACCCAGGAATCTGTAAACGCCTGGTTGAGCTCCAGTAACGTCAGAGACGTACAGGCATTATATTTTTCAGGCCGATTGATGGTGATTCTTGCCACACCATTTTTTTTCTCATAGATGATCTCTTCAAAATTCATTTTATCCTCCTTCAAGACTTGTCATGAAGTCATTTTTAGATATATTTTGGGTAGTTAAAATCTGTTCAGCTATTATCCTCAACCCGGTCATCTTCCGCAGGGAAGGACGGTCAAAAGAAACCGCAGACTGACACGACCTGAGGCATCATACGCAGATGCCAGACCTATCGATAATTATAGGGGAGAAAATTTCTACCCATAAATTCCCGCTGTACCACCAGCTTGGAAACCTGGGGGGTTCCATCCGCAATTTCAATTGCCAGTACGTCTCTCAACCGTTGCTCAAGAGGATATTCCTTTGTGTATCCGTAATGTCCGTGGAGTACAATACAATCGCGGATTGCATTCGTGGAAAATCTTGGCGCCATCCATTTGACCATGCCGGCCTCCTTGGTGCTCGGCAGTCCCTGGTCTCTCAGCCATAATGCCTTGTAGCAAAGGAGCCGGACAGCTTCCAAAAGACTCAGATGTTCAACGATCGGAAAGGAAACGCCTTCAAAGGTCGCCAGAGGTCTTCCGAATGCCTCGCGTTTTTTGACATGTTCTATCGTTTCATGCAGCGATACAAGCGCTGGAGAAATGGCTTCCAGACAGAGAAAAATGCGACTGATATCGAATCCACGCATAGCCAGTTTGAAACCTTTACCTTCCTCGCCGATCCTGTAGCTTTCCGGTATTTCCACGTTCTGCAGAAAAAGAGACCCTCTGACGATTGCATTGCATCCGAGATCTTCATACGCCTGAGTGGAAACTCCTGGCAGATTGCAGGGGACGACAAAACAGCTTACCCCCTTGGCGGTGGCGCCGGGTTCGGTGCGGGCAAACACAAGCGCAAAATCGGCATCCATGATTGCTGTGATACCTGATTTTTCCCCGTTTAAAATATAGGTATTGCCTTTTTTCTCTGCACGCGTCTGGAGAGCGCCTGCATCGGTCCCTGAGCCAGGTTCGGTAATGCAGAAAGCGCAGATCTGTTCTCCAGCCAGAAAAGGTTCAAGAAATGCCTTTTTCGCTTCCTTTCCCCCCTGTTCCAGCAGACCGGCGCACAGGTGACCGGCTACCTGCGTTGACATTGGAAGACTGCAATCTCCCCGGGAAAGCTCTTCACACACAATTCCCTCTGTGACATAGGATTCTCCCAGTCCTCCATTTTGCTTCCCCACAGACATGCCGATAAATCCGAGTTCTCCCATTTTTTTGACCAGATTTCGGGGATAAGTTTTTTCTCTGTCCCACTGACTGTACCGCGGCGCCAATTCCTCCTGAGCAAACCGGCGGCTTTCTTTTTGAATCATTTTTTGTTCTTTGCTAAGTTCAAAATCCATAATCTACCCTCTCTGTATTGGGTTGGCAAAACCCTGAAAATTGTCTCTGAAAGATTGACATCACGGCTTTTCCAGGAGTCCCTTTGCATAATCTTCTTTTGCCCAAATTTTGACCTTGTAATGGATCAGTTTTCCCGTGGCGGTTGTAGGAAGTTCCTTAACGAACTTGTATAATCGCGGACGTTTATATCGTGACAGCATGGGATGGTTCTGGCAGTGGACATCCAAATCTTGCACCGTCAGTGAATCATTGGCGCGAACCACATATGCCACCACGATCTGTCCCCATTTATCGTCAGGGACCCCCGTGACCACACAGCCTGATACCAGCGGATGTTCGTTTATTACTTCTTCCACCTGAACGGGCTGCACATTTTCTCCGCCAGATATGATCATGTCATCTTTCCGTCCGACAATGGTTACATATTCATGCGCGTCCCATGTCGCCAGATCTCCGATATAAATCCATCCGTTATAAAATTTTTTACGGGATTCTTCCGGTTTATTGATATAATCATAGGCGCATTTGGCAGGAGATTTAATGATGACTTCACCCACAGTGGCATTATCCTTAGGTACTGTCTGGTTCGGTTCAGCCAGGCGACCTTGAAGCACCTCGACCACGGCCATTTGATCGTCGGTACAGGAACGACCGGCTGATCCAGCCATAGCGGGAAGATCGAACGGCCTGAGAAAGGTGTTCCAGAAGGCTTCTGTGGATCCGTATCCATTAAAGATATTTTTTGTGAGTACTTTATGGCAGTCAATGCACAGTTTTTTTTCTAAAGGCGCTCCCATGGTGACAATGCCTTTTAAAGAGCTTATGTCTCGAGGTCTGGTGATTTGCTCTCCCTTGAGCATCTTTAATGTGGTGGGGGCTCCTATCAGATAGGTCAATTGATATTCCTGCACGTAATCAAGAACCGTGGACGCGGAAAATGACCGAAGGGTAACGACTTCTCCTCCGATATACAGGGTCGGATTGGGTCCGCCGGAATACAGGCCGCCTCTGTGAAACCATGGGGTCATGTTCAATGTCTTATCCAGGGGTGAAAGGGGGAAATGCATGATGACATCATGAGCGCTGAAAATATCATTGATATTGTTTAAAGGGACTCCCTTGGGCATGCCGGTAGTCCCGGAAGTGTACAGACGCGTCACTTCGTCATAAATATGGCTTGGCCTTTCTATACCTGGTTCTGTCTCCGGAAAGTTTCGAACATATTCCTTGTAGGAAACAGACCCCGCAAAAGGCGTCTCTTTATCAGTAATATCAACCATTACAACTATCTCGGGCCGGTGAGAAGCCATTTCCAGCGCTTTTTGGGCAACCGCTTTCACTTCTGCATCGTAAAAATACACTTTGGGTTTGCTGTCATCGAGAATATATGCGGTTTCACCTGAAGAGAGCCGGAAATTGATCGGACAACTGATGGCGCCGATTTTGTGCGGAGCCAGATAAAGAAACACGAATTCAGCGCAATTGAACAACTGGTGCATGACGATATCATTTTTTTTCACTCCGCTGTTCATGAGCGCATGGGCCAGTTGATTGATTTCTGAATTCAAAGCAGGGTAAGTCCATGTTTTTCCCCTGAGAGGGCAGGTCAGCGCCTTGCGTTCAGAAAACCGGTTCACATTGCGCATGAAACCGGAAATGTAGGTAAAAGTATTCTCGAAAGTATCAATGAACATCTCCGAATTATAGGTTTTGCTGTGTTCTCTCATTCCGGTCCCTCCTAATTGTCGTGCTTTATAGAATTTTCTAGCACATGGTCAAGCCGCCGCTTACACTCAGGGTTTGGCCGGTGATAAAATCCGCCTCTTTGGATGCAAAAAAAACGACTGCAGCGGCAATTTCCTCCGGGGTGCCCGTCCTTCTCAACGGAATGATCTTATCCATGCTGGACAGAACTTTTTTGGCAAAATCACTTTCCACCTGCATCTGCCGCGTCATGGGAGTATCGGTAGGCCCAGGGCATATCACATTGACAGTTATCTGATTTCTTGCAACCTCTCTGGCCAGTGATTTGGTAAAGGAAACGATGGCTCCTTTGGCGCCTGCATAGACAGCTTCACCGCTGCTGCCTACCCGAGCGGCATCAGAACCGATATTGATGATTTTCCCGTAATTTTTTTCAACCATGTCATGAAGGACTGAATGAATACAATTGAGAGCGCCTTTGTAATTGATATCAATAACTTTATCCCAGAATTCAGGCGTGCTTTTGATAAATGGAATCATGCGATCCCATCCGGCGTTGTTGACCAGGATATCAATTGAACCCCAGCGCTGTTTAACCGTGGAAACCGCCTTTTTTACTTTTTCGATATCTGTGATATCGACTTGCACCGCCATTGCCGCACCATTTTTCTCATTGATGAGATTGGCCGTTTGTTCGGCGGCCGCTTCATCAAGATCGGCAATCGCTACCCTGGCTCCCTGAAGCGCCAGGACAGAAGAAATGGCTTTCCCAATTCCCTGCGCGCCACCTGTAACCAGTGCCGTTTTATCTTTTAGTTCAAACATTTGTCCGCTCCTTTTTTTAAAGTGAATGTTGTGATATCTGTCTCAATTCCGCGGAAGTTTTTCCCGCTGCATCGAGCACCATTTGGCCGTATCGGTCCAACTCATCGAGGCCAAAACTGAAAACGGTTGCTGAAAGTCCGATACATCCTACATGTTTCCCATCTGCATTAAAAACGGGGGCCGCAACTCTTCTCACACCTTCCCTCAGCTCCTGATCTTCAAAGCCATAGCCGCGTTTTTGAGTTTCCCGGATTTCATCTTCCAGTCGTTTGGTATCCGTGATGGTATATTTTGTCACTGCCGGAAGCCCTATCTTTCCTATTACCCGGCGTCTTTTGTCTTCATCCATCAGGGATAGATAAACCTTCCCAACACTTACAGCATGCAGGTAGGGGATGACACTGCCGACCCGGGAATAGAGAGACATCTCCTCCTGACCTCGAATTTGTTCGAGCAGGATGAGTTGATCCCTGTCAAGGCTTGATAATTCAATGGTCTTGAGAGTCTTTTGCGACAGCTCCTTCATGTATTTCCACGCAACAGTTCGAAATTCATATTTGTCAGGAAGCCCATGCCCTAAATAAAGAAACTTGAGGCCGATTCTATAGAGTCCTCTCTGGCCGGATTTGTCCAGAAAGCCCCGATCGCAAAGCGCATTTAAAATGCGGATCAAGGATTGGCGCGGAATATCGAGACTTTCCACGATCTCGGAAAAAGAAACTTCCCGTTGAGATGATGAGATAAATTCAATGATATCTATGGCGCGATGAACTGCAGGCGCATTGTTCTGATTGTTGTTCAGGGGCATATATCCTCCATGCTTGGTACCAAATATGATATTTTTAGTACCATATTTGGTATATAATTTTATTTTTTTATCTTGTCAATAAAAAAACATAACTTTATAAAAAAAGTTGGTTTTTGCCGTTTTTATGGGTGTAACGCATTTAATTTATAAGATTTAAATATTGATGCCATCGTAAGAAGTCGATTTTCAGACGGCTTTGTAAAAAGTTCGCAGGCAAGGCGCGCAAATCCTGAGGAATGAAGCGTACTTGTGGTACGCTGCAATGACGAAGGATGCGGCGCAACGCAGCATGCGGACT
>LKPX01000123.1 GCA_001443525.1 Desulfobacteraceae bacterium RAAP-1
CATCAGTTTAAAATAATATTTATTTTCCAGAATCAGTTTATGCAACACCAACGCCTCCTGTTCCCTCGGCTGCCCAATCTCTTCCACAACAATTTATCAGCGCTTACCCTTCTGCGAAATCATACGTGCTGATAGTCGTTAAAAGAAACAGTCATCTCATCATCAGAGTATGAAAATGGTCCGTATTTCCATGCTCCTTTTTGAATACAGTATTCTAGTTACTCCGTTTCATACACAATTTTCAAGCTTGCTGAAGGTGCAAAGCGCACGCACCGTCCGCCAGATGCATCACCAGTTCTTCCCCTTCGATCCATGTCTGACAATTCGGATCGGCTAAGCGGTCGCTGATTTGATATTTTCCCTTCAGCGCCACCCGAATCTCCACAGGTTGAGCATCAAACACGTGTGCAACGATCAATTTTTCTCCTCCGCTCTCTGCTGTGCGTTCGATGGTCTGCCAACCCTCAGGGTGACGATAGCTGTTGATTTTGGGGCCATGGTGGATCGTCTCCCCTTTTTCGATTACGGAAGATACAGCCCGATAAAAGCGGATGCCTTCCTCCACAATCGACCATTGGTCTTCGCTCAGGTCATATATATCACCGGACAGGCACATAACACCCAGACAGGTTGCGCAAAGCGACCAAATCATCCGCTTCGGGGTATCATTTTTTCGCAGCACAGCCCAAATCAGGCTTTGACGGGGCAGCATCGCACGATGAAGGTTAGCCGCAATAACCGGGATTTCCCGCACTTCGTGTGCGTCCGAAAAAGAAGAAAGCTGGCTCACGCTCAAGAAGGACGGTTCCAGTCTGTGCCCGCCCGATGAGCAGTTTTCCACCAGAATTCCCGGTATTGATTCTCTGATATGGGTCATCAATGATTGGGCAGCAAGCTGGTTCTGCCTTAACCCTTCGCCCAAACCATCAGGATGGTCGCACCCGATCCCGATGCTATCGTTGTAATCGATCTTAATATACTCAAAGCCGTAACGCTTTAAAAGCTCTATTACATGTCTTTCCAGATTGTCTTTGACCCATGGGTCGCACAGGTTCCAGAACCTTCGCCTGCCTGTGCTGATGGGCGTTCCGTTTCGTTTCAGCAAATGATCCGTCTGCTGATAGGCCCTGGCATCCTGCCCGCATACTTCCGGTTCAAACCAGATGCCGGCTTTTAAGCCCGCGCGATGGATCGCGTTCACAACACTTTCCAGACCATCCGGGAAAAGCCGTCGGTTGATCTCCCAGTCGCCCATATTAGCGTCCCAGCCTTTGACCTCGTCGGCATACCAGCCGGCATCAATCACGAAGTAGTCAATATCACGTCCCTTCAGATGCGCAAGGATGCGCTGGATATTCTCCTGCGAGGGGTTCCCCCACGTGGTACAGAATTCATTAAATATCACAGGGAGGCGTGCAGGCATCGCAAGTTTTTGCAGAGGCGTTGCCTGCATTGCGGTCAGCCGCGCGCTTAAAGCATCAATCGTGCCGACGCAGACCGTAAGGCTGGCAACCGGGGTAGTGAATGATTCACCGGGCTGTATTGTCTTATGCCAATGGCCAAAATCATCGTCCGCCAATCCGCCGGAGATGCACAACGCGTCGTCCCTACGGTATAACTCCATCTGCCAGGAAGACGGGCAGCCAAGCTGAACACCCCACATGACATGATTTGTCGTATCTTCAATCGCCATCATGGGGAAATACTTACGTACGGGCATGGAACCCGTTTGTCCAAATCGTTCGCAGGCGACCCCGTATCCGGACCAACTCGGTTCCAGCTGGAGGTCTTCGGTGGAGATGCTTTCCAGGCGGGCTTCATTGCTCCATTTGCTGCGCAATCGATGTATCATCAGGCAACCCGGAGCGTCCCCGCCGACGAATGGCGTGATGCCGCCGAGGCAAAAACTGGAGAGCATGTCGATGATCGCAGGTGCGTCGCTGCCGTTGGTAAAAGTAGTTTGCAGGTGTAAGCCCTTTTCTCCGGATCTATAATCCAGCCGTTGCGTTAGCTGATGGCCATCCTCTGTCTTAAGCTTTGTGATGATCCGGCTTGAATTGGCGCTCTCCTGTTTTTCCTGACCAGCAAACGCAAACCGGCGCATGGAGGCGTTATTGCGCATTGTGTGCCCATTGGCAAACCCGTCCGGGAATCCGTCGCCACGGATCATCACCTGCATGAGCGGATCAATTGCCTGGCGTTTTGGCTGTACCTTCTCTTGCATGCCGTTTGGCAGCAATTGCAGCCCCACCATTTTTGTCTGATCGTCCATCCGGTATTGCACACAGATATCACCAAAGATATATTCGGATAATATTGATTCCATAACTGTTCCCCCACGTTTATTTTTCTTACGCTCATTTGATAACTGTCCATATATAAACGACCTGTTCAGGCAAAGCAGGTCATTTCCCTTTACAAACAGGGGTATTCGTCGCGAATGGAAGAAGACGTATTTACATCACCTTTTGCCATATGTTTCCGTAACGTTTCCCATTTGCGCTCGTATATCCATCTGTTGCTTTGTATAGAAGTTTAGTATATCTTCGTGCAGAAGTCAACAAGACATATCATTTGTTTAATGAAACGTTATGCTTTTCTGTCAGTTATAACAAAAGAAGGAGGCACGTAAACGAACGAGTTTAAAAACGCCTGACGGGATGTGGTTCCCCGATGCAGGCGTTTTGAAGATTTCAATTCAATTCGATGGGCAATTTCCCGGTCAGTCCAGCCGCTCAACCTGAAAGCGGACACACTCCCCGCAATCCGGGCATTGCACGGGGGTAGGCTTTACCGAACCGCCGCGGCGGGCGGCATACACAAACGGATAGATTGCGTTCAGTGCCACCATACACAGAGCAGCGCTTTTTTCTTTGTTCACAAATGCTCCCTCAAAAGTTACAATGTCTCCAACCTGATACCGTGGACAGTCGCTTTGTAGTACAACGACCCGAACCGGATGATCTTCCAATGCCCAAGCCACCTTTCAAACGTGAACTTCTTTCTGTGTGGCATTATATCATTGGTTCTCGGGTTACACAATCTGTTCCGGCACGCAGAGGTTCCGCAGCGAGCACTCGATTTCGACCTCCCTGTTTGGCAGCATATAAAGCTTTATCAGCCACCAGCACCAGTTCTTCCGCATTATCGGCGTTCAAGGGATAGTTTGCAACGCCGATGGAAACGGTAATCCGAATACTCTGGTGATCTTCGGAAAAGAACACTGTCTGTTCCACCTTTTCCCGAAGCCTTTCCGCGATGCGCATGGCGGTATCGATATCACATTTAGCAAGAACCACGCTGAACTCCTCGCCCCCGTTGCGGGATACCAGATCCGTTTCTCGTGATTCCTGCGCCAGTAATCTTCCAAAGTCCCGCAGCACATAATCGCCGCTGACGTGTCCGTAGACGTCGTTCACCATTTTAAAGCGATCAATATCCATATATAACAACGATACACTTCCGCCTGTGTTTTTAGCATAACGGATCGCGCTGTTCAATCCGTAATCAAATGAACGTAAATTATGCAGCCCCGTTAAGAAGTCCATCGATACCGCGCTTTCCATGTGATAGTACGTTACATTTGATTTCATAATGTAATGCATCAGAAGATAAGAAATTGCTGTGATCACCGTTAACCCGATCATATAGGATAATAGTACAGTTTTCCGCACCTCCGGCTCGTGGAGCAAAAAGACAAAGCCGCTGCTGGTAATGACCGCGACGCAAAGAAACGCGAAAATCCACTTTTTCACGACGGAAACTTTCAGCTTTCCGATAAGCCCACAGCAAATCCCACAGGCAATCACAATTCCAAATGCGGCAAGCGTAACGGAATTAACCCCGTAGTAAGTGATTCGGAACAGGCCAATCATCACGGACGTAATCATGGATGAAGAAAAACTGATATAGATTCCCATTAAGAGAATCGGGATACAGCGAAAGTCAACCACCACACCGTCGGATACCTTCACGCCATAGATGATGAGCAGGGAGCCAAATATACCACACAAGATTCCCAACATCAGATCGGCACTTTTTTTCACCACAATATCACGGTCTCTGGTGATCATATTTCCAAGAGAGATGGATGCTATGATGATCAGAACATTTACGAACAGTTCGCGAAGCATGTTGAGCATCCGTATGCCTCCTTGCGAAAATGGACTTATCGACGGAATCGTAAGATACCCTGACTTTAATAGATGGCTCCCAATGCTTCAACCTATTGTTTAGCGTTCAGGAGTGCCTGCATTTCGCGCATTGACCCCTCGAAAAGCTGCTGGAAGCGTGAATTTTCTTCTGGAATGACGTCTGTTTCGTTTTGTTCGAATGCTTTTTGCAGCTTTCCGGCGCATTCGGATAGCATTTTTGCGCCAATACTGCTTTAACTGCTTTTTACTTTATGCACGGTTTGCGCTGCGGAGGCGAAATCCCCTGCGGTTACCTGATCCTGCAGGGTTTGACCTGTCTGTTGGTTTTCCTTCCAAAACTCTCCAAGAATTGCAATATAGAGCTCGTGGTCAATTCCAAGCCGCTGCATTGCCCCTGTGCTGTCGATGAGAGGTACGTTCTCTGAAAGGGCTTCGGTTTTGTTCACAGGCGCTTCCGAGGGTTCCGCTCCTGCGGTATGCTCCGGCTTGGCTTCTGATTTATCACTGGTGGGTTGCTCCGCCACAGCTTTGGCTGGCTCCCGAACCGATTCTTCTTCAGCAGTTTCCCCGATATTCTCCTTTGCCTTTTCTTCCTGCTGCGGTTCGAGCCCTTTTCCTTTGCAGGGTTTGTCCTTCAGGGCATCCAGAACTGTTCGGATAAAGGCTTCGGGTTCAAAGGGTTTGCTTACGTAATAATTAATCCCGCTGCTTTTACACTTTTCTTCCACACCGACCACCGCGTCCGCGGTCATCGCGATAATCGGTATGTCCGGATCCTCCGCACGGATCAGGCTGGACGCAGTGTATCCGTCCATAACCGGCATATGAATATCCATCAGGATCAAATCCGTCTCGTCGCGGTGCGCTTTGTAAGCGTCAACACCCTCCTGCCCGTTATCCGCGGTGGACAGGCTAAATCCCGCAGCGCTGAGAATGCTCTGCGCAATAAACTGGTTAGTCTGGTTATCTTCCACCAGCAGAAGATGATAAGGATATGGCGCCGTAAGCGTATCCTCCACCGGCTCAAGCTCCGCTTTGGACGGTGGATTGATGCTGAACAGCTCCAATATACCGTTATAAAGTGTGGAGGGGATGATCGGTTTGGCAAAGCCGAAATTGATCCCGTGATCAGACAGGTTTTCCAGCAAATCTTCCCTCGTCATAGGCACAATGAGGATGCACTTGGATGTCGGTTTGAAATACATCGCTTTTCGGATTCGCTCCAGAAATGCGATGCCGCCATCCTGCGGCGTCATATAATCCACAATCAGCAGATTATATTCCTTCTCGCCGTTAATTGCCGCCTTGCGCAGTGTTTGCACTGCGTCATCTTCGGTTGTCGTCAGTTTATATACGATTCCGAAAGCTTTTAAATAGTCCCCCATCATGTTACGCGTGTTCTCACTGGCATCCAGTACCAGCGCGCGGATTGTGCTGAAACAGTCCGCCGACATTTTTTTCGCGTTTTCCTGCGTTTGGTTGGGATCGGCTTCAAGAGGAAGCTGAACCATAAAGGTAGAACCTTTGTTGAGTTCGCTTTGAACCTCGATGTGTCCGTTCATCATATCCGTAAGGCTCTTCACAATCGAAAGCCCCAACCCCGTACCACCAAACCTGCGGCTGATACTGGAATCTCCCTGATCAAAGGGAACAAACAACCGTTTCGTCTGCTCTTCGCTCATGCCGATACCGGTGTCTTCCACGCAGAATGAGAGCAGGTATTTCAGGTTTTCCAGCTTTTGCGATTCCACCTTTACGGTTACGCTTCCCCGGCTGGTAAATTTCACGGCATTATTCACAAGGTTGATCAGTATTTGCTCAATGCGCGTCGGATCCCCCATAAACTTTGTCGGCATATCTGGGGATTTCTGAATATAGAACTCGATCTCTTTCTCCGCCACTTTCACGGATACAATATTTGTGATTCGCTGCAACAGCTTGTCTAAATCGAACGATACTATTTCGATTTCCATTTTTCCCGCTTCGATTTTTGAAAAATCCAGAATATCGTTGATAATATCCAGCATATTGTGCGCGGACTGAGTCAGTTTATCCAGATAACTGCTTTGCGTTGGCGTCAGGCCGGTTTTCTTAATCAGGTACGACATCCCGAGAATTGCGTTCAACGGTGTTCGCACCTCGTGCGACATCCGCGCTAAAAAGAGGGATTTTACCTGGTTGGCCTGTTCCGCCTCGTTCTTTGCTTTTACCATTTCTACCTGTGCTTTTTTTCGCTGTGCAATTTCTTTTCGCAGGCGTATAATCCAGAAAAGCGATACTGTCAGCACCAGTGCCACCAGCCCGCCGATCATCAGGATCATTTGGATCAGTTCGGAGTAATCCGCGCCGGATTGTACCGCGATCCATTTATTACTGATTGCGATCTTATCTTCCTGCTCAATGCTGTTAAGCGCTTTATTCAGTATACCAACCAAAACCGGCCAGTCATTTCGCACCGCAAAATACAACTGTTGGGGTTTTTCGGAATAGATGGTGATATATCGCAGGTTTGCGATACCATATTTCTTAATCAGGTAACTGGACGTGCTCAAATTGCCGACAAAAGCTTCTTCGCGGCCATCCGAAACAGCCTGCAGCGCCTCTTCCACTGTCGTATACAGGGCAAGAGAAATCGTGGGATAATCCATCAGAAAACTGTGGTGGGAGCTATTCACCTGAACGGCGACGCGTTTCCCCATCAGATCATCAAACGACTTGATCTTCTTGTTATTCTCGTTGATAAATAGCACTCTTTGAAAAGTATAGTATCCATCCGAAAACAAAAAATACTTCTCTCGTTCTGCAGTTTTGGATACACAGGGGAGCACATCGAGTTCTTTCCCGACAGCTTTCTCATAGGCCTGTGTCCAGGTCAGTCCTTTCTCTGGGGTCATTTTAAGCCCGGTTGCTTTACAGATCAGCTCAATATAATCCGCCGCAATCCCTTTATAAACACCGTCCGTATCAAAAAATTCATAAGGAACAAAGGTCGGATCGACCCCCAGGCGGATTTCGGGATGTTCTTTTATGAAATCCGATTCTTCCTGCGTCCATTGGATCGTCTGGCTTGCTTTTGCAACAGGCAGCCCACGGGGCATCAGGCTCAGCATGCAAAATATACACAAGATCATGCATGCGAATCGCTTCCCTTGATTCCTCACGGCAATCACCCCTATGCAGTCTGGGTAAACCGATTTGTAATCGCCTGAATTTCATCCTGGATTTCAAAAAACACATCCACCAGTTCCGGATCGAAGTGCTTCCCCCGTTCGCTCCCAATGATGTTCATAGCCTCCTGATGGCTGAACGCGGGTTTATATACCCGCTGGCTGACCAGCGCGTCATATACATCAATCAGCGCCATCAGTCGTCCGGCCAGGGGGATTTCTTTCCCGGACAGTCCGGCCGGATAGCCGCTGCCGTCAAACTTTTCGTGATGGCAGCCCACAATCTCCAACGCCGTGGCGATAAACGATAGTTTTGTGCTTTCGTAACCCGCCTGCTTCAGCGCGTCCACCCCATACGTCGTGTGTTTCTTCATAATTTCAAATTCTTCCGGAGTCAGTTTTCCCGGCTTCAGCAAAATATGATCGGGGATCCCTACCTTGCCGATGTCATGCAGCGGCGCGGTGCTAAAGAGCTCGCTGATATAGGCATCCGTCAGGATCGGGCCGTAAGACCCTTTCTTGCGAAGATGTTCGCACATTGCTTTCATCATCCACTGGGTTCTTCTTGTGTGGTTGCTGGATTCGATATCCCGGATTTCAAGCAGACCGATTAAAGCCTGAATGGTCACGTCACGGGTCAGGTTAAGTTCCCGTGTTCTTGCCTGCACGGCATTTTCAAGTACGAAGTTGTTCTCTTCCAGCGTTTTTTGGGTGTTTTTCAATTTCGTGTGCAGTTCAATACGCTTGCGGAGGGATCGCAGGTTGAGCGGTTTACGGATATAATCCACCGCTCCCAGCTCCAACCCGCGGATTTCGTTGTCAATTTCATCATAATTAGATAAAATCAGCGTCGTCACACCGCTGTATCTGGGATCATTACGGATCGCTTCCAAGACTTCAAAGCCGTTCATTCGCGGCATATTGATATCCAGAATCATAATATCAATATCTTTTTCACGCGAAAGCGCTTCCATCGCTTCCACCCCGTCTGCCGCGGTGCGCAGGTCATAATCCTTCAACATATTACTCAGCATCATCGAATCGGTTTTAGAATCGTCCACAATCAGCAGTTTCATAGTAAAACCCGCTTTCTTTATCGTTTTACAGGGGCTTATCGCTCAAAATACGGTTTCCTTCTGTTTCAATCTGCGTCAGAAAATCATCGATTGATTTTTCGCCGCTCATCACCTGATGCAGCCCCACACCGTAATATTCGTCTTTAATCACTTGCCAGGCAGGCACAGGCACGTCGATGCTTGGGTTATCAAATCCTTCGACAAACTTGATATATTCCGGATATGCCGCAAACGCATTGTCACCCTGCATATCATTACGGATCGGTGTACGGAAGGGGTAATACGCGTCGTATTCCGGGCTGTATTCTCCAAGCAGTATCTGTCCCTGCGCTTTTGTGGATATCAGATAACGAATCAGCTCCATCGCCTGTTCACGCAGCGGGCTTGTCATCCCGGCAGGGATCGCAAGCATCATCGGACCCACTTCGGCGCATGCGCCGATGTCCTTAAGCGACAATACTCCTACTTCAAACGGATCCCCATTTTTCTGGATGTCGGTCACACCCCAGATTCCCTGAATTTCAAACGCGACCTCCTGATTACGAAAATGGTTCATCACTTCCACGCCGTTGTCCGTAAGCCAGGTGGATTGCGCATGGCTGCCCAGAACATCTTTATAAAATTCAATTGCGGCACGGCTTTCATTGCTGTTAATCGCCACGGCAGTGCCGTCCTGATTCGTCAGACTGCCGCCAAACCCGTAAATAAACTGGTTCACCATCCAGGAAATGTCGTTGCCTTCCGCGCCAACCAGTCCGATACCTCTGGCATTTGTGTTTTGTTCGATTTTCGTCAGCGCTTCCACAAATGTTTCCCGGCTCGTGATAGATGTCGGGTCTACGCCTGCCTGTTTGAGCAATGTCTGATTATATAGAAGGCACATGGCATGTCCCAGCCATGGAATGCCATAAGTAACGCCTTTTATTCCGCCAAGCGCCCACACCTGCGGATAGAAATATTCCTGCTCCGATTGGAACGCCGCGGTAAGGTCCATCAGGTTTCCTTTAGCTCCGAAATATTTCACATAGCGATAAGGCAGCACAAAAACAACAGGCGCATTTTGATCCAGCAAGGCCTGAATCGCTTGAATATCCTCATCGCCGCCGATCATGGCGACGGGAGTTGAGCTGGTCTGGTTATAGCCGTTAATGATTTTTTGAATGGCTACGCCACGCCCGGAATAATCAGTCCATGTGATCCGCATGGATAGCCCCGGCGGAAGCGTGGAAGCGGCCTGCGCAACCGGAGAAGGTTCCGCAGTATTGGCAAGTGGAGTTGTTTGCGGTGAGCAGGATGATAGCATAACGATCAAGATGAGGGTTAAGAGCAAACCCAAGCGTTTTTTTATGATCATCGCTCAGCTCCCCCCAACAGTTCACCCGGTCTGGACGGTCGAACAGGAAGAGTTGTTTCAATTCATCAATGATTTTCTAATGTAATCATACAACGAAAAGGAAAATATGGCAATCGAAATTTTACGCGCTGCTTTACCCTTTTGTTATGATCTGCCGCTCAGCGTTTATAAAATAACAAGTGAATAGATTCCTCAGCATTTTTCCGGTGCATTGGCGCCAATCACAACCCGATCCCGTCCGTTTGTTTTTGCCAAGTATAGAGCCGAATCCGCAGCTAAGGTCAGGGGATTCGTAAGAGTTTCTCCCGGCAATCCGCAGGCAATTCCACAGCTGATCGTGATGCTCTTTTCGTCTCCCGCCCGCATTGGGCAGAGAGCCATTTTTTGGCGAACATCTTCGC
>LKPX01000124.1 GCA_001443525.1 Desulfobacteraceae bacterium RAAP-1
GCGGATTCTAATTTTGGTATACTTTTCCCCGTTCCTCGCAAATCCGTGCTAAATTCTCTCGTGGATGTACTTCTGCGGATGGCGGCATGAACATTTTCTGGGAAACTTCAGTTTTTTTAATTATGTCATTGAAAAATTGTGAAAATTTATCAGGCGGCTTTCATATGATTGACCATATAGTTATTAAGAGCTTCCTGAAGCGTGTTTGCAGCCAAAAAAGCGCAATGCCGATCTTCTTCCGGAAAAACCCCCAGGATATCAAGAATTTTATCGCCTGTTATTTCTGACAGCTCATCCGGCGTCTTGCCAATAGCCAGCTCCGCAGCAAATGAGCCACATACCATGCTTGATCCACATCCATCCGTTTTAAAAGAGGCTTCCCTGACTTTGTCTCTTTCAAATTTCAAAAAAATTTCCATCGTATCTCCGCATGAGCCGGTGACACGACCATATCCATCCGCGTTATCCATGCGACCCACATATCGTGGCTTGCGCCATCTTTGAAACGCAATATCACCAAACTCCGCTTTAGTTTCATCAAAAATTTTCTTTTGCAATTCCTCCATAAATCTATCGAAGTTGTCGCTCATCTGTTATATCTCCTGCATTCTGTAGTTCTTCAGACAAATATCAGCTTTCCGGATGTGGATTTAATTTCGCCATACGTTTACTGTGGTGAGTTATTAAAATCAGCATTTTCATCAAAAATCCTCGCTCAGCGGAAGAAATCAGAAGGAAATTAAAGAACCGCATACTGTACCGCTTAAAGTGTGTAACGGCCGTGTCGATCAAACGACACGGCCGTTACAGCGGAACTTCTGCAATGCTTATTACTTACTATGCTGCAGTTCCTTTTTCGGAGTCAATTTCTTCCAAGCGTTTTTTAATGAAGTCCAATTCTGATTGCAGAACGGCGGCCTGGCCTCTCAATGCTTGTTTCTCCACTCCGGGATCAACCGTCCGATAAGGCGCAGCATATTCACCGAGCTGCATCCTGTTCGACATGCCGGTAGCGTAAAAACGATTTTGATTTCTCCTGCCACCGCCAAAACTGCGCATTCTGCCAAAATTCATCCCCAATCCTCGCCCCGGAGCGAAGTTGGCAAAACCAGGCATTCCAGTTCCCGCGCAGTATCCGGCTGCGCGTCCGGTCATTGCACCCATTCCCGTGGGGCCTGTTCCATCTCCTCTTGGCATTGCCATGCCCTCCTTTCATATAGAGTTTTTTTATTTATTGTTGAAGACAGCGACGATCTGTATTCAACAATTCCATTCCCGATGCATCCAAGATATTCCGAATCGGGATCAAATATTTTCTATCATTCCTGCATGACAGTATTACCAAAAATCCTGACGCTGTGTTGCGCTTTATCCTTCATCATTGCTGCGTACCATAAGTACGCCTCACTCCTTGCGAATTTGTGCGCCTTGCCTGCGGCCTTTTTACAAAGCCGTCCGAAATTCGATTTTTTACAAGAGCATCAAGCATAATATATGCCAAGATATTGAAAATAATGATACCATCACGCTCACGATCAGCGATACTGAACATCGCTATAGACTGTGCTTCCTTTTGCCCTCTTTCCCAGCGGGGGATGGCTGGACTGAACAGAGTCTCATTTATGCAATTCAAAAGTATAGAGCGTCGCTTTAATGCGTCATTCTATACTTTGCGCAGATTTTGCTCTCCAGGCGTTCAATACACACCTATCAACTGAAAATGATATTTCAATGAGATACGATCGAATTTCACAAGCATTTTTTTGGGGCGTGAATTTTGCTTGTCAAAGCTTCCTTTTGGCATTCTGCACAAATTGCAGAATTCAAAGGGTTGCTGGATGTGGATATACATGGTACGAGCACTCCAACCATGCTGGGGCTGGATGTCGCAAACCGGAAGGATGCGAAGGCGGACTTTTTATGAAGTCGTCATCATTATTGAAAGCGGCATAGAAGTGATTGAAATGATTCGATAATACAACCCGCAAAAAGCAGCCATAATCTCAGCCGGTCAAAATAATTAAAAGAACGTCCAAATGACAGGAGCAATAACATGAAAAAAATTGGTATCATCATTTGCGCCCGCTACCAGAGTTGCGGCGGCGGCAAGTGTTTTCGGGCGCTGCGAGAGCGATGTGGCGCATTTTCAATTTACCCTATTGAAGAACCTGTGGAAATTGTCGGCTACTCAACCTGCGGCGGTTGCCCTGGAGGAAATATTGAGTATGTCCCGGCTGAGTTCAAGAAAAATGGCGCTGTGGCTATTCATCTGGCTACCGGCATGGTGGTTGGCTATCCGCCGTGTCCAAGCATCCTGCAATTCAAGAACTTCATCGAAACAGCCTACAACTTGCCGGTAATTGTAGGTACTCACCCCATCCCCCAGAAATATATGGATGTTCATGGGAAACTGCCTTTTTGGAAAGAAAATCAAATGGAGGAACTTGCCGGGCCGTTGTTACATGAAATCCCGGAGACTATGGAAGCCTACAATTGAGCGAAAGTGAACGTATAAAAAATACGAAAAATGTTCTATCGTAAAGACGATAATACTGATCAACAAAAAATATCAACCAACTTGTAGAAAGGATAAAAAACAATTATGCGTGTTACACGATTATATGAAACTAAACGACCTGTGATTTCAATGGAATTCTTCCCTCCCAGAAATGAAGAAGCGACTCAACAATTCGGTAAGACCGTTGATGAGCTGGCTGAGCTCAAGCCCGATTATATGTCCATTACCTTCGGTGCCGGTGGCTCAACTCGGGATGGATCGTATCAAACCGTCAAGGAAGTGATGGCTGTTAAAAAACAGCCTGTGGTGGCATATATTGCCGGATATGGTCTTGGCCCGGAAGAAATCGCCGGTGTGTTGAACAAATATCAGGCATTGGGGATCGAAACCATTTTCGTTATTCGCGGAGATAAACCCAAAGAAAGCAAGTTCACCCCTCATCCTCAAAGCTTTGCCCATGCTTCGGAAATGATTGCTTTTATCAAGCAGCGCTACAATTTCACTCTTGGCTGCGCAGGCTATCCAGAGGGGCATGTGGAAGCAATAAGCCTTGAAAAAGATATCGAATATCTCAAACGCAAAGTGGACAATGGCGCTGAATATGTAGTGGCTCAATATTTTTATGACAATGCTTTTTTCTTCGATTATGTCGAAAAATGCAGGGCTGCCGGCGTTGCCGTACCCATCATTCCGGGTATTATGCCTGTTTATACGGTGAAAATGACCAACATGCTCTCCAATGTCTGCGGATCCGCTATCCCCGCCGATTTGCAAAGCAGGCTGGATACCGTGGATGTGAACGATAAAAGCGCTGTTTTAAAACTGGGGATCGATTTTGCCACGGAGCAATGCCGGGGACTGCTGAAAGAAGGCGTTGCCGGCCTGCATTTTTACACCATGGACCGCAGCTATTCCACAACACAAATACTCACAAATCTGAAAAAGGAAAAACTGTTATGAAATACGCCAGACATGACAGATGAATTACCGGCAACAATATGGGTTGAAGAAAAGCGGGGCCTTGATCATCTTATAAAATAATTGTGAACAGCAGTAAGGGCAGCCAGTTTTCGGCTACTGAGCCGATGCAAACCGTGGTGGCGTAAGGGCAGCTGACCGTTCCTGCCCTCCACGCATGAACTGGAGCGCTGAAACTGGTTGGCGCATTCCTCTCAAATGGAAAGCGCAATTGGGCGCTTTTTCTGGTCGGAATAATTGGTATCAATTCTCACCGGAAGTAACACCCATAGTTTCTTATGGCCGCATCTGGGACAATTGTCCGGTTCTGGCCATGGATAATTGCAGCCCGTTGCGAGAAGAAGATTGATATCGACGGGAACAGGTATTATCATAAAATGCCTTTCTGGGGGGAAATCTGAACCCCGGTCGGTTGGGAATAACAGCGTTGGCCGGTCAAAGCGTAAAGCTGTTGTTTTTCCCCAAATTAAATGGGCATTTGCAATCAAAGGCCCATTTAATCCGGCACTTCATGCCTACCTGTCAAGCTATTCTGAAATTTTGAGATACTTTTCTACCCTTATAATGTGGGATCTAACACATGGGCCGCCTCTGGAAGTTCAAGAAGGATGAGGTGGACGAATGGGTAAAGGCCGGTGGCGCTGCAGAACATTACAAAAAGGAATCCTGACCAAGAATGAGTAACGATAGATACAGCATGTCATTTACAACGGGCAGTTTATTTCACCGTGAATCGGTAGAGCTGGCAGCGCTGTATCTTGATCTTGGCGACTGGAACTCTGTTCGAGGCAAGGTCATCGCAGAAAATTTACTGCAGACCAGAACACTGAATACGCTCAAACGAGTCTGCCGCGAGGTCATCTCTCGACTTAGGACGTTGAGCCCAGGCGAACTTGAATTCCTTGTTGAGGGCAGCCACCAAGAGCAGGCTTATCTCTTGTGGCTCGCCGTTTGCCGCCGGTACAGATTCATTGCTGATTTTGCCGTCGAAGTGCTTCGAGAACGCTACATCACACTGAAAAGCGATCTGACCCACGAGGATTTTGATTCCTTCTTCAACCGGAAATCCGAGTGGCATTTGGAACTGGATGAAATCACCCCGGCGACACGAGGCAAATTACGGCAGGTTCTGTTCAAGATACTTCGCGAGGCTGATCTCTTAACGGCCAACAACATGATACATGCTGCAATGCTCAGTCCGAGACTGCTGGGTCTGATCCAACAAGGCAGCCGCAGGGATATTTTGCACTTCCCTGTATTTGAATCCGATGTGAAGGGGATGAAGCGGTGACAGCAGATATAGCCAGAATGCCGATGCAAGACAGATTTCAGCATCTCTTTGCTGTGATCTCTGGCCAACGTTTTCTCAATAAACAAGGACTCGGCAACGAGGTCCCGTTCTTTATCTGCCCCTACAAGCCGGAAGAGTCCGTCGAAATGGAGCGGCTCCAGCGTCAGCTGATCAATCGCCTTGAGCAGGCCGGTATTCGGATTCTGGAGATCAATCTGTATGACCTTTCGATAGAAATCCTCAAAGAACGTGACATCTGGGACCAGATTGTCGAGATGGAGAATTCCGTCTCCAAGGAGCAGCTCAAAGAACTGCTGCAAGGCGTACTGGACCCCGAAGCGCATCTCGTTCCGGCCATTGCAGCCAAGTTGGCAAGCACCGATTTCGAGGTTCTTTTTCTGTCCGGCGTTGGCGAGGTGTTCCCCTACATCCGCTCGCACAACGTTTTGAACAATTTGCAAAGCACGGCGAAAGAAAAGCCGACCGTCATGTTTTTCCCGGGAGCCTACACCCACTCCCTGGAGTCCGGAGCATCGCTCGATCTCTTCGGAAGGCTGCATGACGACAAGTACTACCGGGCATTCAACATCTTTCACTGCGAAGCATGATGAAGTCATCAACCTTCAGTAATCAGCTATCAGTAACAGCCGAAAACGAACAACTGACCACTGATGGATGATAGCTACCCAATGAGGATCATTCAGTGAATTTGAAAACAATATTCAACAAACCTGTTGACCGCCCGATTGAAGGGGTCATCAAAGCTGACGATGAAGCCAGCCTTCGCCTCGAGATTGAAGAGTACGTTCTGACCAACGAAGTCGAGAAGCGGCTTGAGTCCTTTCTGGATGCCTACAACAACTACGTAGGCGCCAATGGCGTTTGGATTTCTGGCTTCTTTGGGTCAGGCAAATCCCATCTGTTGAAGATGCTGGCGCTCTTGCTCGAAAACCGGCAGATCGACGGGACCCCGGCTCTTGACCTGTTCCTGCCCAAATGTGGCGACAACGAAATCCTTCGCGGTGATCTCAAGCGAGCGGTCGCCATCCAGTCGAAAAGCATTCTGTTCAACATCGACCAGAAAGCGGATATCATCAGCAAAACCCAGATCGATGCGCTTCTCGCTGTCTTCGTCAAAGTCTTTGACGAGATGTGCGGTTACTACGGCAAGCAGGGACACATCTCCCAGTTCGAGCGCGACCTCGACAGCCGTGGCCTCTATGGAAAGTTCAAATCGGCCTATGAATCCATAGCAGGCAGAACATGGCAAAGGGGCCGCGAGCAGGCCCTTCTCGAAGCGAAAAACATTGCCAAAGCCTATGCCCAGACAATCGGTGGTGATGAGACATCGGCCATGGGGATACTCGATAAGTACCGCAGCCAGCACCGTGTCTCCATCGAAGACTTTGCCGAACAGGTGCATGCGTATATCGAGCACCAATCGCCTGATTTTCGTCTGAACTTCTTTGTCGATGAGGTCGGTCAGTACATTGCTGAAAACGTCAAGCTGATGACCAATCTTCAGACCATCGCCGAGAGCCTGGCCACCAAATGCCGAGGCCGCGCATGGATCATTGTGACCGCCCAGGAAGACATGGACACGGTTGTCGGCGAGATGGGCAAACAGCAGGGCAACGACTTCTCGAAGATACAGGATCGGTTCGCCAGTCGCATGAAGCTGACCAGCGCCGACGTGGCGGAAGTCATTCAGAAGCGCCTGCTGACAAAAACCGATGAAGGCGTGCGTCTTCTGTCGGACATTTATCACGCGCAGTCCAACAATTTTAAGACCCTGTTCGACTTTGCCGACGGCTCGCAAACCTACCGGAACTATCAGGATCGGGATCACTTCATTCACAGTTATCCGTTCATTCCGTACCAGTTTGCACTGTTCCAGTCAGCCATTCAGAACCTGTCGCAGCATAACGCCTTCGAGGGCAAACACAGCTCGGTGGGCGAACGCTCCATGCTGGGTGTGTTCCAGCAGGTGGCGATCCAGATCGGAGATCATGAAATCGGTCAGCTGGCGACCTTCGACCTGATGTTCGAGGGCATCCGCACCGCGCTGAAGTCCAACATTCAACGGGCCATCATCCAGGCCGAAAACCATCTGGATGGTCCCTTCGCGATCCGGCTGTTGAAAACGCTCTTCCTGGTCAAATACGTCAAGGAATTCAAGCCCACACTTCGTAACCTGTGCGTTCTGATGCTGGATGGTTTCAATCAGGATCTGCCCAAGCTTCGGAAGCGTGTCGAAGAAGCCCTCAGCCTCCTGGAACAGCAGACCTATGTGCAGCGCAATGGAGAGCTCTACGAATACCTGACCGACGAGGAAAAAGACGTTGAGCAGGAGATCAAGAACACCGAGGTAGAGTCGTCAGACGTTGCTGCCGAGCTTGAGAAAATCGTGTTCGACCACGTCATCAAACATCGGAAGATCCGCTATGACGAGAATGGCCAGGACTACCCTTTTTCCAGAAAGCTCGATGACCGGTTGCACGGGCGGGAATACGAGCTGGCCATTCATGTCATCAGCCCGTTTCATGAAAACGCCGAAAGCGAGTCCATCCTGCGGATGCAGAGCATGGGCCGGGACGAACTGCTCGTCCTGATGCCTGCGGACGAGCGCCTCGTTCGTGATATCCTCATGTACAAGCGGACGGAGAAATACATCCGCCAGAACATCTCGATCACCCAGCAGGAGGCGGTGAAACGCATCCTGACCGACAAGGGCTTCCAGAACCGGGAACGATATGCCGAGCTGCAGCAGCACGTTCAAAGCCTGATGGGCAAGGCCAAGTTGTTTGTGGCAGGCGCCGACATCGAGATCGGTTCCGAGGATGCGCAGACCCGGGTGATGCGCGGATTCCACGAGCTCATCTCCCGCGCCTATCCGAACCTTCGCATGCTGCGCGGCATCACCTACACCGAGAACGACATCGCCAAGCACCTCAAGCATTCACAGCAAGGGTTGTTCGGCAACGACGCTACCTCCCTGGCCGAGTCCGAGCAGGAACTTTTGGCGTTCATTCAGAGCAACAACCGGGGTGGCGTGCGTACCACGCTGAAGAACCTGCTGGAGAAATTCGAGCACAAACCCTATGGATGGCACTACGCCGCCGTGCTGTGCACCCTGGCCAACCTCTGCGCTCGCGGCAAGGTCGAGGTTCGCACCGACGGCAACCTGCTGGAAAATGACGAGCTGGAACGGGCGCTGCGCAACACCCATGGCCACGGCAATGTGGTGCTGGAACCTCAGGTCGAATTTACCGCGTCTCAGGTCCGCGCCCTCAAGGAGTTCTTTGAGGACTTCTTCGATGCCCCGCCGCGCGCCAGTGAAGCGAAGGCGCTCGGCAAAGAGACCGGAACCGCGCTCCAGGAACTCATGCATCAGCTCAATCCGCTGGCGGCCCAGGCATCCCAGTATCCGTTCCTGAATGCGCTGACGCCGGTGCTTGAGAAGCTCGAGGAGCTGACCGGCAAGCCCTACACCTGGTATCTGACCGAGCTCACCCGCCAGGAAGATGCGCTGCTCGATATGAAGGAAAGCGTCATCGATCCTGTCCGCAAATTCATGAGCGGCCCGCAGAAAGGCATTTTCGATAACGCCCGCAAATTCGTTCAAAGCCAGGAGCCCAACTTCGCCTACATCGAAAATAAAGTGGGAAGTGGGAAGTGGGAAGTAAGAGAAGGCAGCAGTGGTGATATTACACCGACAGCCTTGATCAATGCTTTGAGCGATCCGGAATGTTTCAAGGGCAACCGCATGCAGCAGGTGAAGACGCAAGTCGAAACCCTGCAGGGGAAGGTCACTGCCCAGATCGATGCCGAGATTGCCAAGGCCAAGGAGACGGTCGCCAGCCTCAAAGGTCGCATCTGCGGCATGGCCGAATTCGGCGCATTGAACGGCGAGCAGCAGGCGCAGATCACCCGTCCGTTCAACGAATTCGACTCAGGTATAGAGCGCCAGAAACTGATTGCCGTCATCCGCGACACCCTGCGCCGGTTTGAGGAAAGCGACTACCAGCGGCTGCTTTCGCAGATGGCATCCTGGGCGCAACCAACACCAACACCCGAGCCTGCGCCGGAATCCGGTCAGCCCGCCACCCCGGATGAGGGTACGAAACCCACGCCACCGGCCAAGCCGGAACCGCGCATCGAGTATGTGCCCAGCCGTTCGGTGAAGGTCTCTTTCGATAAAGCCTGGCTGGCCGACGAGACCGACGTGGAACGCTATCTGGAATCCATGCGCAAGGCGCTGCTGGATGAAATCCGCAAAGGAAAAAGGATTCAAATTTAGAGGTCATGATCAATTCCCTGGCGTCAGGAAATTGATCCGATGGAGAAATAACCATGAAAACAGAAACCATTCAAATTCTTCAGAATCAGTTCGATGTCATCAGCCAGCGCATTCCCGGCGAGGATGTTGAGTTCTGGTTCGCCCGCGACCTCATGGAACCGCTGGGCTATGCCCGCTGGGAGAACTTCCAGACGGCCATCAAACGGGCCATTGAGTCTTGCGAAACAACGGGTTACGACCCATCGAACCATTTTCGTGGCGTCACGAAAATGGTCAAACTTGGCAGTGGTGCTGAGCGCCCCATTGATGATTTCATGCTCACCCGTTACGCCTGCTACCTGATTGCCCAGAACGGCGACCCCCGCAAGGAGCCCATTGCCTTTGCCCAGAGCTACTTTGCCGTTCAGACCCGCAAACAGGAGTTGATCGAAGACCGGATGCGCCTGCAGGCCCGGCTCGACGCCAGGAAACGTCTGCGGGAGTCGGAAAAGACCCTTTCCCATAATATTTACGAGCGCGGCGTCGATGATGCCGGATTCGGACGCATCCGCTCTAAAGGGAATGCCGCCTTATTCGGAGGACATACCACCCAGGTCATGAAAGATAAATACGGCATCACCAAAACCCGTCCGCTCGCTGACTTTTTGCCGACTTTGACCATCGCAGCCAAAAATCTGGCCACGGAAATGACGAACCACAATGTGCAGCAGGAAGATTTGCAAGGCGAACACGCTATTACCCGAGAGCATGTACAGAATAATGTTAGTGTGCGCGACATGCTTGGCCAGCGTGGTATCAAACCCGAAAAGCTCCCGCCGGAGGAGGACATCAAGAAACTTGAGCGTCGGGTAAAGACCGAAGAGAAGAAACTTGAGAAGCATTCTGGCCGGCTGCCCGGACCGAAAGACGAATAATGGAAACACTTAAATTGAAAAAATTCGCTCAGTTCGCCCGGCACAGCTTGCTG
>LKPX01000125.1 GCA_001443525.1 Desulfobacteraceae bacterium RAAP-1
ATGACGGCTTCGTAAAAAGTCCGCATGCTGCGTTGCGCCGCATCCTTCGTCATTGCAGCGTACCACAAGTACGCTTCATTCCTTGCGGATTTGCGCGCCTTGCCTGCGAACTTTTTATGAAGCCGTCAAGATACCTTAAATCGTTTAAATAGAGGGAGGACACCCCGTGATGATGAATGCCCGGCAGTATGAAGAAAGCTTACGCAAACTGAATCTCAACGTATATATGTTTGGTGAAAGAATCACCAATGTGGTGGATAACCCCATTATCCGCCCATCCATGAATGCCGTGGCTCTGACCTACGAGCTGGCGCATCACCCGAAATCCGAAGCTATTATGACGGCCACATCCCACCTGTCCGGTCAGAAAATCAACCGGTTCACCCATATCCACCAGAGCGTGGACGATCTGGTCAAAAAGAGTAAAATGGGCCGGCTGCTGGGCTCCCATACCGGATGCTGTTTTCAGCGCTGTGTGGGCATGGATGCTTTAAATGCCTTGTCCATGACGACGTTTGACATCGACCGGAAATACGGCACCGAATATCACCCGCGTTTTTTAAAATATCTGGCGTTTGTCCAGGAAAACGATCTTACCTGTGACGGAGCGATGACCGACCCCAAAGGCGATCGCAGTCTGCCGCCGCATCAGCAGCATGATCCGGACCTTTATCTTCGGGTGGTGGAAGAAAAACCGGACGGAATCGTGGTCAGAGGCGCCAAGGCCCATCAGACGGGCGCTGTGAATTCCCATGAAATCATTGTCATGCCGACCATTTCCATGCGGCAGGAAGATAAGGACTACGCCGTGTCGTTTGCCCTCCCGTCCGACACCGACGGTATCACCTATATTATGGGCCGGCAATCCTGTGATACCCGGAAACTGGAAGGGAAGACATTTGATGTCGGCAACGTGCGATACGGCGGCCATGAAGCCCTGGTGGTCTTTGACAACGTGTTTGTGCCCTGGGAACGGGTTTTCATGTTCAAGGAATATGACTTTGCGGGTCAGTTGGTGGAGCAGTTTGCCTCTTACCACCGCCAGAGCTATGCCTGCAAAGTCGGTGTGGGGGATGTGCTGATCGGGGCTGCCCAGACCATCGCTGAATTCAATGGGGTATCCAAAGTTTCGCATATCAGGGACAAGATCATCGAGATGAACCAGCTCAACGAAACGCTTTATTGCGGCTGCATCGCATGCGCGGCTGAAGGCCATCCGGAGCCAAGCGGCACCTACTACGTCAACACCCTGCTGGCTAATGTCCACAAACAGAACGTCACCCGTTTCCCCTACGAAATCGCCAGACTGGCGCAGGATATCGCCGGAGGACTCATGGTGACACTGCCATCTGAAAAAGATCTGTTATCACCCGAAGTGGGGAAATGGGTGAGAAAGTATTATCAGACATCTCCGAACGTTCCGCTGGAATCCCGGCTCCGTATCCTGCGTCTGATCGAGAACCTGACGCTTGGAACCGCTGCTGTGGGATATCTGACCGAATCCATGCACGGCGCGGGCTCTCCTCAGGCGCAGCGGATCATGATCTCCCGCCAGGTCAACATGGACGGTAAAAAGAAACTGGCGCAAAAGCTGTGCGGCATCACGGAAGGAGACTGAAATGAACTGGAAAGATTACTATGAATCCCGTCAGATCAGCCTGGATGCAGCCGCCAGCCTGGTGAAATCCGGAAACAGAGTGGTTGCAGCGCATGCCTGCGGTTCTCCGGAACCTCTGCTGGATGCGCTGGTGCAAAGAGCTGGAGACTTGAATCAGGTGGAAATCATCCATATGGTTTCCATGGGCAAAAGCGCTTACTGCCTGCCGGAGAATGCTTCGTCTTTCCGGCACAATTCGCTCTTTGCCGGCGGCAATACCCGGACCGCTATCAAAGAAGGAAGGGCCGATTATACCCCTTGTTTTTTTTCAGAAATTCCCTGGTTGTTTCGAGATAGCGTCCTGCCTGTGGATATCGCCATGATAACGGTGACACCTCCGGATAAGATGGGAAATGTCTCCCTGGGTGTCTCGGTGGATTACACGCGCCAGGCGGCCTTAAGCGCTAAAAAGGTAATCGCCGAAGTGACGCCTTTCATGCCAAGAACGTTCGGAAGCGCTTTTCTTCATGTGACGGAGATCGACCACTTTGTCCTCAGCGAAAGACCGATCATCGAAATGAAAATCCCTGTCATCGGTCCTTTGGAAAAGGCTATCGGTTCTCACGCCGCAGAACTGATCAGAGATGGTGATTGTCTGCAACTCGGCATCGGCGCCATTCCGGATGCAGTTCTGTCCTTTCTGGACAGTAAAAACGATCTTGGCATTCATTCGGAGATGATATCCGATGGCGTGATGCGGCTTGCCGAAGCCGGCGTGATCACTTGCCGCCGTAAAAACCTGCATAACTCAAAGATTATCATCACCTTCGCAATGGGAACGCGACATTTCTATGACTGGCTGGATAACAACTCCATGATCGAATGTTATCCGGTTGATTACACCAACGACCCTTTTGTCATCGCCAAAAATGACAACATGGTTTCCATCAACTCGGCTATCGCTGTGGACCTGCTGGGACAGATCGCTGCCGACACGCTGGGAACACAGCAATTCAGCGGTGTCGGCGGACAGGTGGATTTCGTCAGAGGCGCCCGAAGATCCAAAGGGGGAAGAAGCATCATCGCCATACCCTCCACCGCGGCGAAGGGGAAGGTGTCCCGTATCGTCACAAATCTTGAATCCGGACAGGCGGTCACCACTTCCCGCAACGATGTGGACTATGTGGTGACAGAACACGGCATCGCCCATCTCAGGGGAAAAACCGTCCGGCAACGCGCGGAAGCCCTCATTGAAATCGCGGCGCCGGAATTTCGGAATGCATTGCGGGAATCATGGCGGCAAAACAATCAATAATCGTTTTTTATCAAATTTTATCAAGGAGGCCCATCATGAAATTATATTTTTTTGAAGCCGGCGTTTTAAAAAGTCAGAAACACTTTTTTACACTTAATCAGGGCGTCGGCGAAGCGTTTGACGTGCCGGTTCCTTTTCTGCTGATCGATCATCCCAAAGGCAAGGTGCTGTTTGACACCGGCAACGCTTTTGAAACAATTCATGAGAAAAAAGCCCATTGGGGCGGGATTCTGGCGGCGTACGATCCGATCATGACCGAAGATCAGTGGTGCGTCAATGCCATCCAGAAAATCGGATGCGCGGCAGAGGACATCAAATATGTCATCCTCTCCCACCTGCATCTGGATCATGCCGGATGCGTCGGCCACTTTCCCAACGCCCGTTATCTGGTACAGCGTGACGAGCTGCATTTCGCTTATGTACCGGACCCCTATATGAAAGCAGCATATATCCGAAAAGATTTCGACAAGGAAGTCAACTGGTATATGCTTAATGGCTGGGTCGATGATAAATTCGATCTGTTTGGCGATGGCGCCATACAGATTTATTTCACGCCAGGACATACCCCCGGCCATCAGTCGGTTCTGATCAACCTGCCCAAATCCGGGCCTATGTTTTTCGCGGCAGACTCCTGCTACACTCAGGAAAACCTTATGAATGGCACCTTGCCTGGCCTGATGTGGAATGCCGGTGAAACGGTGAGATCCGTACAGCGCATGCGGTTTTTAAAGGATACGCAAGGCGCCGCCATTGTCACCGGCCATGATCCTGAAGGCTGGAAAGCATTCAAACAGGCCCCGGGATACTACGAATAATGGTACTCAGAAAGGTATTGGATACGCATGGATAATATGTCATGACCACAGCAGGTTATGTCCGTAATGATCATGACTTTATATGGAATCAACAAGTCTGACTGAAGACTTATCAGGATAACCATAATGGAGATATCGTTTACTTACTGATGGATATGGCAAACGATCCAAATGCTTGACGTGACCGGCTGCACCGGTCACCACTATGTTTATTACCGATTTCCTTCGCCCTGCGGCATTGTCAGCATCTTTACAATAAAACGCTGGGTAAATGGCATAAGCCAGAAAAGAAAGGCCAAAGGCGCTGTTGCGCCTATTTTCCAATGCAGTTTGTCTCGGTGTGCCGCCTTCCAGACCGTATCGGCGACTTTTCCGGGTTCCATATTGATTCCCATCTTTTTGATGCTGAAAACGTCTTCTTTGACTGCCAGCAAAGGGGTGTTGACATATGGCGGTTTAATGTCGCATACAAAAACGCCATATTTTTCAAGCTCAATATTCAACGCTTCCGTCATGGCGCTCAGGGCATGTTTGGTGGCTGAATACACTGACAAATCCGATAGGCCGTAAATAGATGAAGCAGAAGACATATTTATAATTCTGGAGCCCGGCGCCTGTTTTAAATACTTCAGCGCGTAGTAGGCGCAATTCAGACATCCCTTGAAATTGATATCAACAATCCGCTGATGAATTTCCAGATCGACATCTTCAAAAAGACCGAATTTAATGATGCCGGCATTATTCAGAAGCACATCCAGTTTACCTCCTGTTTTTTCTGCAAACGCGTCAAACCCATTTTCAACGCTTTCCGGAACTGTGACATCCATGACAGCGGCAAAGCAATTCTCTTTGCCGATCTGCGTTTCAAGGCTTTTCAACCCGGATTCATTCACATCAAAAATACCCACATACCAGCCATTTTTTGCAAACAGCAAAGCTGTCTTCCGTCCGATTCCGGATGCTGCCCCAGTGATCAGTATGGCTTTCTTGTTGATCATTTTGTCTCCAATTGTTTAGATAGCCCTTTCCAGGATGTGAATACACATGGCTGCCTCTTCCACCCCGATACTGCCGCCTCCGTTTTCGGCAAGGCCGATTCGTGCACCTTCCACCTGGCGTTTACCGGCTTCTCCTCGAAGCTGCAGGCCCAATTCGTAAATCTGGGCCAGGCCGGAAGCGCCGATGGGATGACCACGGGTTTCCAGTCCACCGCTGGTATTTATTGGCAGTTTTCCCCCAAGGACAGTGGCGCCGGATTCCGCATAAATGCCGCCTTCACCCAGGGGACAGAAACCCATGGCTTCAGTCTGGTGAAGTTCGCCGTAGGATGTGGCGTCATGCAACTCCGCCAGACTGATGTCTTTCGGGTCCAATGACGCCTGTTCATAAGCCTGTTTTGACAACCGTTCGCCGATGTCTTCTCCGTCCATGGTACGGTCCGTTCCAGAACCCAGAATGGAAGCCAGAATTTTTACCGGTCTTGGATTCACCAGTTTTTTCAGATAGCTTTCAGAGCAGATGATGGCTGCAGCGGCCCCGTCGCCAACCGGTGCGCACATGGCCCGTGTCAGTGGGTAGGCAATAGGTTTATCTGCCAGAACCGCCTCAATCGTCATGGGTTCCTGGTACTGGGCCATTGAATTCAAAGAGCCGTGAAAATGATTTTTTGAACAGATGGCCGCCAGTTGCCGCTGGGTGGAGCCAAACCGGCTCATATGCCACTTTGCTCCCATGGCATAAGCGTCCATGAAAATACTGCGACCTTCACCTGGAGGGGTTTGACCCGGTGGGATATCGATTTTGAAGGCCCGGTTCTGCTCCGTCATCATCTTCAGATGGCTTTCAAAATTGCCCACATCCATGCAGGATGCATAAGCACCCAGGGACATGACCTTGTTTGGATGGGTGATTTTTTCAGAGCCCAGAACCAGAGCGACATCGAACATGTTCGCCCTGATCCCGGCTATGGCCAGATGCAGCGCCGTGGATGCCCCAGCACAGGCGTTTTCGACGTTTGTCACCGGGATTGCGCCGATACCCATCGATCGAAGGATTACCTGCCCCCGAATGGAATGCTGATTGGAAAACATTCCCCAGAAAGTGTTCGAAAAAAAAGCTGCCTGCAGATCCGATTTTTCCAGACCGGCATCTTTCAATGCAAGTCTGGTAACTTCATGGGCCATATCTCTGACCCCTCGGTCCGGATACTTGTTGAAACGAATCATGCCCAGCCCGATGATATATGCGAATGTCATTTTTTCTCCTCTTATCTTCCGCATTTTTCCACTATCTATAGATTGTGAAAGGATACGCCGCTTGTCATTAATCCCGACGCGGATAATGGCGAATCATTTTATGCCCGCCAGAAATGGCCAGAACATCGTTGGAACCATCCTCAATCATGGAGGCCCGGGCATCCCGGAAAAGTTTTTCTACCAGGTATTCCTTGCTCAACCCATTGCCGCCGAAAAGCTGTACTGCATCGTTGGCCACTTCAAAAGCCGCCTGGGTTCCATACACCTTGGCGATCAGCGAATACTCCTCAGCAGGAGTGGAAGTGTTCTGGTTAAAAACGTAAGCAGCTCGGCTGATCTGACGGCTGAGTTCAACCTTGCTGAACATGTGAAAAAGCTTGGTCTGAACATTTTTGTGGTTCATCAAAAGCCGCCCCCCCTGGTTACGCTGCTTGACGTATGACAGGGCTTCTTCGAAGGCAGCCCTGGCAAGTCCCGTACTGAGCACGCCCATCAGGGATGTTGTGGCAGAAAGCGTAATTTCCAACATCGCTTCGTACGCATCCGTACCCGCGATAAGGCAGTCCCTGGGTACTCGCACGTTGTCGAAAAAAATCTCTCCTTGATTCAAATCGCGCTGCCCCATTTTGTTCAGGGGTGCCCCCTTCTTAACCCCGGGTATATTCAGAGGGATAGCAAAGAGACCACCGCCGGCATGCCCCATGCGGGGATCGATCTGACAGAACAAGGCAGCATGGGTGGCGATGGTCCCGCAGGAAACCCAAGCGGCTTTTTGTCCGTTGATGATGTAGTCATCACCATCGAGCTTTGCCACGCAGTTAGATGGAATATCAGGATCCGAAAAAGTCGGATAACCCGGAATGAGAGTATCAGAACCGTGTTCGGGTTCTGTAATGGCCCAACACCCGATAAAGCTGGCGTCGCGATTTTCACAAAATGGCACGATGATCTTCTCGATCAATTCTTTTTCCGCCGTCATGGAAGCTGCAAAAGCCGGAAAACTGGATACTGCCAGGGCAACGGCCAGTCCGAAACTACCCCAGGCCAGTTCTTCATAAATCAAAGTCTGCTGCAGGGAGGTCAGATCCATGCCCCCGTATGATTCGGGAATCAATATAGCATGATACCCCAACGCATAGGCTTTTCGCATAAACTCCCAGAAAGGTGAATCTGTTGCAATGACCTGCTCCGGCGTCATCTCGTCCAGCTCTTTGGCAATCGGGCGCATTACCTTGCGGGCAAACTCATTAGCAGTTTTTTTCAACAGGATGTCTTCCTTGCTCAACTTCAGATCAAGATCTAAATAGTCCATTTTCCCTCCGTGAATTCATCAGAAGTCATTATTTTTGATATCGGGCAGCAATTGCGTCGGAATGTTTGACCACAATTTCAGGTATCTCCTCAAACAACACCTTCTGCATCATTTCCATAGCGGCATCCGAATACCCGACATTCAGGTATTCGGGCGGTGCCCACCAGTCGTTTTTCGTTTTATATTGCGGATTACCGCCTCCGGTAAAGGCGGTAAACATCTCCGGCACGCATCTGACCATATCCGCTTTGTCCATCTCGTAAGTCATATCTTTATGCATCTCTTCCCGGCTGTAGTAAACCATGTCGCGAGGAGGCCCCAGCGCCAGGCCCAGTTTGACGTCGGAATCGGGAAGATAGTTCAGGACCGTGAGCGCAAACCCGACAGAGCCCATGATGCGATTATCCACATTGTACTGCCAGGCAGCCGCGCATGCCCAGTCGCAGGCAATGGCATAATCCATGATTTTCCAGTTGCAGGAAGGTCCGCCCAACTGCCCGCCGCCGGTGTTTTCCTTGGCATAGGCATTGAACTCCTTGCAGGTATCAAACCCGCAGGCCCCACAATTCCAGTTCAGGTTGGATCGGCTGACCTTGCCGCCGATATTGATGATGACCGGAGATTCGCCCTTTTCATAACACCGTTTGATGGTCTCATAATCCCACTGAACATATCGCGCAGCCTTGGCTACCGGTTCCAAAACTTCGATGATTGGCACCAAATCATCGCCCCAGATGATTTCAGCCTCGATCTTTGTTTTTCCCGTGATCTGAGGCGCTTTATGAATGGCCAGGACAATGCTCTTGGCAACCTCAACCACGTGTTCTATGCAGTATGCTTTACCGATCAGATGTCCCATTATTTTTCCTCCCCTTCAGTCTTTTCCGGTTTCGGAACCCATTTGCGATAATCAAAACCGCGGATGATCCGGGCGGTCTGATAGATTTTGCGGGCACTGTCCACCACTTTATCCATGTTGATCAGATGATAATCGACATTCACATCGACATAGGGGTTTTTGGATTTCGCCGCTACCGGCACACCGACCACCATGCCGGATTTGGGACAATACCCCATTTTCTGGCCGGCCATTCCGATACTGGCAAAGGGTCTGGCATCCACCATCAGCGTTCGGGCTGTCCAAAGCGCACTGCCAACCGCAAACCCAAAGTCATTGACACGAGCCGTACACAAAGGGCCATCGATCATACGGGATGAGGACCGATCCGTAATATCCACCAGTCCATACCTGTGTTTTTTTCTATCGTAAAAATAGCTGCAGTCCAGACCACCCCCGCAAAGTCCACATGCGCCGTCCAGTGGCGTTTCGTGGCATCGGGTATTGCCGATCAGAATGATAACATCTGAATCACGCACCATGACAGCTTCATATAAAAAGGCTTCTGTCCAGGCTTTATTTTTGTAGGCCAGTTCTTCAACCTTTCTGGCGATGGCTTCCAGCTCTTCCTGTCCATAAACCAGATGACCTTCAATAGAGGCAACACCACCGGCTGCTGGAGCGGTCATGGCGGAATTCAGCATCAATCGGGCAGCATCCAGAACGCCTTTTTTCCGCCGGATATCCTGCGGAGACCAGGGCGTCCAATCGCTTACATATTCTTCCCCTCGAAAATCGAGATCTTCGTGATATTTTTTCATGAGCGTTCCTTTTTTGATGGCTTCGTAAAATGTTCCCAGGCAAGGCGCGCAAATCCGCAAGGAATGCAGCGTACTTGTGTGGTACGCTGCAATGACGAAGGATACGGCGCTGCACCCGCATGCGGACTTTTGTCGAGTAGATCGGCTTCTCTTTTGTAAGTTAGGGACAATTGCAGATGACTTCTGAGAACGCCTTGCCGCACGCGGCTACTACGTGTCAATTCTGAATCATCTCTCTTACGCCATTGTCGCCGACCCCTCACAGAACCGTGCTTGCGCTATTAACGCACACGGCTCTTCATCAATATTTTCACCTTACTGCAAACAGATTCACTTTGATTCGTGGGAATGGTAGAGGATATCTCTTCAGAAGCTTTTCATATTGCTCCCATGACATACTTCCTCGTTTTCCTCGTCGGTTCAGCCACTTGAATAGCAGCCTTCGGACCTCATGGAAGAACCGCCCAATTCCTCTGGAATTATCCGTTACCCCGTAGTATGCGTAATGTCCTCTCACTTTCATGCCGGCTTTCCGCATTATTTCTTTTACGGGCAATGTCCGGTTTCTTTTCAGCCAATCTTTGAGTTCTGATATCTTGGCTCTGAACTTCTTCCGCGATGTCGTCCGCTTCATCCGGAATCGTTTCCCGTCCCGCGTCCGACTGCAAAAGTGCGTCAGCCCCAGAAAGTCAAATGTCTGCGGCCTCTCCCCTCTTGCTTTCGCCTTCGGTTCTGCCAGTGCCCCAAACTCCAGGATTTTCGTCTTCTCCGCCGCTACTTCCAGCCCATACTTACTGAGACTTCCGTCCAGTTCCTCCCGAAATCGCTTTGCATCCTCAGATGATTGAAAACACACAACAAAATCATCCGCATAGCGTATCAGTCTCGCCCGTCCTTCACAGCTTCTCACATACTGCCGTGTAAACCATAGATCAAGCGCATAATGAAGATAGATGTTGGCCAGCAACGGCGATATGATGCCTCCTTGAGGCGTTCCCTTCTCCGTCTCTATGA
>LKPX01000126.1 GCA_001443525.1 Desulfobacteraceae bacterium RAAP-1
TCGCTGTGCCGCGATTCGACGTACTGAATGTACAGTCTCATCGCTGCTCGCTTGCTTTCGCGGTCTCAGTCCGAATGCTTGCTGGAATATCATTTTGAAAGCAAAATGGAATTATGATCTGGATTTTTTATAGTCCAGCGCCGCCCGGATAAAATCACGGAAGAGAGGGTGAGGATCCATGGGTCGCGATTTGAATTCAGGATGAAACTGACAGCCCAGAAACCAGGGATGGTTTTTCAACTCGACAATTTCCACCAGATCACCGTGCGGAGACTTTCCGCTGATCACAAGCCCGCTTTCACACAGACGTTCCGTGTAGGCATTGTTGAATTCATACCGGTGGCGATGACGTTCAGAAATATCCGTCCGGCCATATGCATTCCAGGCCAGTGTACCCGGTTCGATACAGCAGGGATAGGCTCCCAGGCGCATGGTAGCGCCCTTGTCCGAGCTGTTATCCCGCTTCTGCAGAGTACGCGTCTTCTCATCGAACCATTCCAGCATTAGGTAAATCACCGGATCCGAAGCAAATTCATCGAATTCTGAACTGTGCGCCCCGGAGATTCCGGCCACATTTCGGGCGAATTCAATGACGGCAATCTGCATTCCCAGACAGATTCCCAGGTACGGAACCCGGTGCTCTCTGGCGTATTTCACGGTGCATATCTTGCCATCAATACCGCGCGGGCCAAACCCGCCGGGCACCAGAATGCCATCCGCCCCACACAGCGCAGCCTCACAGGCATCGGGCGTGATGGTTTCAGAATCGATGAACAACAGATTGACCTTACTGTCGTGAAAGAATCCACCATGATACAGCGCCTCATTGAGACTTTTATAGGATTCGGTCAGATCGACATATTTGCCGACAATGGCAATGGTAACACTGTACTGAGGTTTTTTAACCTTTCGGATCAGTGTTTCCCAGTTTTCCAGCCGGGGGGCGCGGGTCCAGATGTGCAGCAATTCGACGATCTTGTTATCCAGGCCTTCTTCATGATAATTCAGCGGCACCTCATAGATACAGTCCACATCCTTGGCGGTGATCACCGCATCCTCGCCGACATTACAGAACAAGGCGATTTTAGATTTTATGTCTCTGGAGAGGTTTCTGTCCGCACGACAAAGCAGGATATCCGCATGAATACCGATACTGCGGAGTTCCTTGACGCTGTGCTGGGTCGGTTTGGTTTTAACTTCACCGGCGGTGGCGATATAGGGAACAAGCGTCAAGTGAATATACAGCACGTTATCTTTTCCCGCATCGGCCTTGAACTGCCGGATGGCTTCTAAGAACGGGAGGCTTTCGATATCGCCGATAGTGCCACCGATTTCGACAATGACGACATCCACATCTTCCGTCCCAAGCCGGATGCTGGCCTTGATTTCATCGGTAATATGCGGGATTACCTGGACCGTTCCGCCCAGATAATCCCCCCGGCGTTCTTTGTTGATTACGGAATAATAAATCTTTCCGGTGGTGAAATTGTTATCTCTTCCCAGTTTGGCATGGGTGAACCGTTCGTAATGCCCTAAATCCAGATCGGTTTCCGCGCCGTCATCGGTCACAAAAACCTCCCCATGCTGAAAGGGATTCATGGTTCCCGGATCCACATTGATGTAAGGGTCCAGTTTCTTGATTGTCACCCGAAGTCCGCGACTTTCCAGCAGCGCACCGATAGCCGCTGAAGCCAGACCTTTTCCTAATGATGACAGCACGCCGCCGGTTACAAATATATATTTGGTACTTGAACTCATGATAACCTCAGCTTGGAATGGCCGTATCAGAAAGCATCGTCAGAGAATTTAGCACTTTCTCCCAGCTCTTCTTCAATGCGTATAAGCTGGTTGTATTTGGCGACCCGGTCGCTGCGGGACATGGAGCCGGTCTTGATCTGCCCACCGTTAACGCCTACCACCAGATCCGCAATAAAAGAATCCTCGGTTTCTCCGGACCGGTGCGAAATGACCGTCGAGTATCCGGCCTGCCGTGCGATTTCAATGGCGTTCAGGGTTTCTGTGACCGTACCGATCTGATTCAGTTTGATCAGAACCGAATTGGCGATTCCCATATCGATGCCCTTTTGCAGAATTTCCGGATTGGTAACGAAAATATCGTCCCCCACCAGCTGTACCTTACTTTCGAGCCGATCAGTCATCACCTTCCATCCATCCCAGTCCTGTTCGGCCAGGCCGTCTTCGATCGAAAAAATGGGATAGCGCTCGACCAGATCGTCATAATAATCGATCATGGCTTCTGAAGAAAGCTTCCGGTTTTCGGATTTCAGATTATACACTTTCTTCTTTCCGGCGCCTGTGTAGAATTCACTGGCTGCTGCATCTATACCGATGCCGATCTCATCTCCCGGCTTGTATCCGGCGGCTTCAATGGCATTAATGATATATTTGATGGCCTCTTCATTAGACTTGAGATCCGGCGCAAATCCGCCCTCATCTCCGACCGCGGTTGCCAGCTTGGCGTCTTTCAGAATTTTTTTCAGACAATGAAAGGTTTCAGCGCCCATCTGTACCGCCTGAGCGATGGAGGAGGCGCCAAACGGAATAATCATAAATTCCTGAATATCCAGGTTATTGGCCGCATGAACACCGCCGTTAATGATATTCATCATGGGAACCGGCAGATACCGGGCGTTGATACCTCCCAGGTATCGGTAAAGCGGCAGTCCGAAAGCTTCGGCGGCTGCGCGCGTTACGGCCATAGACACCCCTAGAATCGCATTGGCGCCCAGCCTGGTTTTGTTGGGCGTGCCATCCAGTTCGATCATGAGGTTATCGATGAGCGTCTGACGGGAAGCATCCTTTCCGGTCAATAGCGGCATAATTTCGTTCATGACATTGTTTACGGCGGTGGTTACCCCCTTGCCGCCGTATCTTTTGGCTTTGGTGTCGCGCAATTCGAGCGCTTCGCGGGTTCCGGTCGATGCGCCTGATGGCACTGCCGCCCGCCCCATGGCGCCACATGCCAGAAAAACATCCACTTCTACGGTTGGATTGCCTCTGGAATCCAGTATCTCCCTTGCCTTGATATTCACAATTTCTGTCATGCCGGCCTCCCGTTATATGGTTTATCGATTATAATGTGATGGAATCTGTTACTTGACATTGCAAGCCTGTTTGTTACTCTTGTTCCACAAAGATGTCAAGAATCGGAGATGCCGCATATCGCTTTCATGCAATATAAATTTATTATAATTTCAATTTGTTGAGGTGTTCTATGAAAGGTTTGGACTTGTATCAGAGGGCGCATCTGCTGGTTGCCGCCATCCGGATTCTGGAATACCGCCACCACAGCCCGCCTGCCATCGAAACCGTCTGTCAACTGCTGGATATTTCCACGGAGGAAGGCGGATTTTTTTTCAGAAAGCTTGAAGAATCCGGAATTATTGAATCCATCGAAAATACGCAGGGAATCCGGCTTTACATCCGAGATCACCTGAAAATTGAAGAGATACCCAAGGGCGCCTCAGAAACACTCCTGGATAAGGAACTGAAAAATTTTCAGACCGCCAGGAAGGGCCTGACCCAAAAAGTTGAAAGCTTTCAGGCTGCCCAGGCCGAAAAGAAAAAGCAGATGTTCGCTGAACTGGAAAAAAAACTCAAAACAGGGTTTGAAAAAAAGCCCTGATTCATTTCGATATATGCGGCGCCGAGTTGTCCCGGATATCCGAAAAAGACTATTTTCCCTATAGCTCATAGCATTTCACAGATGATCTTCTTCTTGATAATCATGTGTGAATAAGATACATCTCGTGGCGTGGGAAGCTGTCGTACTCGTGTGTATATAACTTTCAAGATTAAGGTTTTGGGTGTGTTATCGATCCCGGATGTATGAAAAAAGTACTATCCCTGTCTCTTCTGACTCCCTTAAAACCATTCTCCTGAAAGCAGTAACACAATGGCCGAATCTGATTCAGCAAAGGGGGAAGACATGCAAAGAAATATCTACTGGACAGACCGATACATCGAAAGAAGAAAAAGCGGCGAAGAAGCTATCCGGATGATCAAACCGGGACAGCGCGTATTTATTGGCTCCTCTTGTGGAGAGCCTCAGTATCTGGTGCGCATTCTGGCTGAGGTGTCGAGCTATTTTACCGATATCGAAGTTGTCCGTCTCATGTCTCAGGAGAGCACGCCGTTAACCCTGATCGCCAATAAAACGCAGGATCAGATATTAAATATCCGTTCCTTCTATCCGGGTTCCGCCAAAGCCAAAAGTCTGGCTTCGACCATGCGTTTTATCACACCGATAAATATTTCTGCGGTGCCCCGTCTTTTTAAAAGCCGGAAACTGCCCATTCATGTGGCGCTGATTCAGGTATGTCCTCCGGACGATTTTGGATGGATGAGCCTGGGGGTTTCGGTGGACATCACCATGTCTGCCGCGCAGTCCGCGGACATTGTCATCGCTCAGGTGAATCCCCGCATGCCCAGAGTCCTGGGCAGAAGCTTCATTCATGTCAACGATGTCGATGTGTTCGTGGAATATGAAGAACCGCTGCTGACCGTTGCCCCGTCACCGGAGCTGGAAGCAGCCAACACCATCGGCAAAATGCTGGCAAGGCTGATAGATGATGGCTCCACTATTCAGATCAGCCCCGGCACCACCCCTCAGGCAACGCTGCTGGCGTTACGCGATAAAAATGATATCGGTGTTCACACCCAATACCTGACCAACGATATCATGCAACTCTACGCCATGGGGATTATCACCAACCGCTGCAAGGGCTTCAACGAAGGGAAAATTGTCGCCAGTTCCGCCATCGGCGGGCACGACCTGTATGAGTTCATCAACGACAATCCGGCCATCGAATTTCATCCCTCAGAGTATGTGAACGATCCGGGGATTATCGCCAGGCATCATAAATTGGTATGTTTGAATGTGGCGACCGCTATCGATTTGACCGGTCAGGTAGCCGCGGATTCACTGGCTTATAACCAGTTTTCCGGGGTTACCGGTATGATGGATTTTATTCATGGCGCTGCACAGGCCGAAGGCGGAAAATCCATTCTGATGGTGCCGTCCACAGACTCCCGCGGAGAAAAAAGCCGGATTGTCCCTCTGTTAAAAGACACGGCGGTTGTGGTTCCTCGTGCGGAAGTACATTATGTAGCAACAGAATATGGGGTTTTCAATCTCTTCGGAAAAAGTTTCCAGGAACGGGCCTTGGGAATGATCAGCATTGCCCATCCGAATTTCCGCGATGAGCTCTTTTTTGAGGCCAAAAAAATGGGGCTGTTCAGTGCGGAACGCACCTTGACGGAATTCATTCATGGGGTTTATCCGGTCGGTCTGGAAGAAACGCGCACCATCGACGGCGAGCAGGTCACCATCCGCCCGGCCAAGCCGGTGGATGAACGGCGGATTCAGGAACATTTTTACAACCTGGATAAAAGTGATGTGGTATCCCGGTTCTTTCACGAAAAAACCAGTTTTGTCCGAAATGAAGTTCAGGGCATATCCCAGATAGACTATGTCAGAAATCTGAGCATGCTGGCTGTGGTGGGCGAGTTTGGATTCGGCAAGGTGGTCGGTGTCGGAGAATATCTGATCGATGAATCCAAAAACATGGCGGAAGTGGCTTTTTCCGTCAGCAAGCCGTGGCAGGGAAAAGGGCTTGCCCGGATTTTGATTCTCAAACTGGCTGAGGCTGCCAGAGAAAATAATATTGACGGCTTGATCGCCTATACATCCCATGATAACGCCGCTATGATCAACCTGTTCAAGGTATTGCCCTACAAAGTAAAAACAGCTTTTGATGAAGATATCCTGATTCTGAGCTGCAAGTTTTCGGAACTCAAGGAGGTCTCATAATGGATATGGGTATGCACACAGTTTTATTTTTACCTCACAACCGGAAAATTCAGGTAAAAGACGGCGAGAGTCTGCTGCGCGCCGCGATGGAAGCCGGCGTTCATGTCAATGCTTCCTGCGGCGGAGAAGGCGTTTGTGGTAAATGCCGGGTCATCATTGAATCGGGCGTGGTGGAAGGTGGCATTACTGAGAAATTGACAGCCAAGGATGTGTCTGACGGGTACAGGCAAGCCTGCCTTTCCATGGTCAAAAGCGATCTGGTGGTCCGGATTCCCGTAGAATCCGTCATTGACGCCAGCATCCTGAACATGCAGTCAACGCCGCGCTGTACCGCCCGAATCCAGCAGATGAATCTGGAAGAACTTAAGGAAGCTGGTTTATTCGTTCCTCCGGTTGAAAAGAAATATCTGGAGCTTCCGGTGCCCACCCCGCAGGATAATCTTCCGGATGTATCGCGTCTTGTCGGTTTTTTGAAACTGGAGCATGGTGAACATCGGCTGGTAATGGATTTTCCGGTCATTCAGAAAATTTCGGATATCCTCAGAAGTTCAGACTTCAAAATAACGGCGACGCTGGTCAGGCCCGTACATCCGGGCCGAAAAACCCATATCGTTAATGTGCAGCCCGGCGATACGACAAGCCGCAATTACGCGATTGCCATGGATATCGGCACGACTACCATCTATGGCCAGTTGATAGACCTGGTCTCCGGAGAGGTGCTGGCGCAGTTCGGAGATTTCAATGCCCAGATCAGTTATGGCGAGGATGTCATCAGCCGGATCATGTACGCCGAAAAACCGGGAGGGCTCGAAAAGCTTCATGAAGTCGTGATCGGTGTTGTGAACAAACTGATTGAAAAAATGATCGTTAAATCCGGAGTGGATATCGAAGATATCTCCACCATCACGATGGCAGGCAACACCACCATGACCCAATTGCTGCTGAAGGTCAATCCCCGCAGTATCCGCAGGGCGCCGTATGTGCCGACGTCGTCTCTGTATCCCCCGCTTCAGGCCGTTACCCTGGGGATTGCCCTGAAGGAGCATGTCACCGCCCTGGTATATCCTCAGGTTTCAAGCTATGTGGGCGGTGATATTGTCGCAGGCGTGATGGGCTCCGGCCTGTACCGCACTGAAGAGCTGACCCTGTTCATGGACATCGGCACCAATGCGGAAATCGTCATCGGCAACAAAGACTGGATGGCCTGCGCAGCCTGCTCCGCCGGGCCGGCGTTTGAAGGCGGCGGCATCACTTTCGGAATGCGCGCCACCAAAGGGGCTATCGAGGATTTTTCCATGGATCCGTTCACGTTTGAACCCATGAATATCACGATCGGCAATGTGCGCCCCAAAGGTATCTGCGGCTCCGGTCTGATCATCATGGTAGCCACTATGTTCGAGCTGGGCGTTATCGACAACCGCGGCAAATTTAACCGCAATCTCAAAACGCCTCGTATCCGTGAAACCGGGGGCATCTGGGAATATGTTCTCGTTTGGGCGAACGAAACGCAGATCGACCGGGATGTGGTGCTGACAGAACCGGATATCGACAATCTCATCCGGGCTAAAGGCGCTATATACAGCGGCTGTATGACTCTTCTGGAAGAAGTAGGGTTGGGTGTCCAGAATCTGGAACGCATTATTCTGGCCGGAGGGTTTGGCAGCTATGTGGATCTGGAAAAAGCCATGACCATTGGTTTATTGCCGGAAATGGACACTTCCAGGGTAACATTCATCGGCAACGGTTCTCTGCTGGGCGCCAGAATGAGTTCCCTGACCAACCGTATTCGCCAGGATGTGGTGGATGTCGTCAAGAAGATAACCAATTTTGAACTTTCAGAAACCCATTCTTATATGGACAATTATGTGGCGGCGCTGTTTCTGCCGCATACGGACATGAACAAGTTTCCCCGAATCAAGGCCAGGCTGGATGCCAGAAGACAGTCTCATCCGCCGGCGCATCCACCGGAAAACTGACCGTCATATGACAGCAGGTATTGGATATCTCATCTATAACATGTGAGGAGGAACTATGTCAGGAATCAACAAAGCCATCATCGTCGGACGATTGGGTAAAGACCCGGAAGTCCGCTACATGCCGGATGGTACGGCTATCGCCAATTTTTCGGTGGCTACATCCGAGGAATGGAAAGACAAAAACACCGGCGAGAAAAAAGAGCGCACCGAATGGCACCGTATCGTCGCCTACCGGAAACTGGGTGAAATCTGCGGCGAATATCTGTCCAAAGGAAAGCAGGTGTATATCGAAGGCAGGATCCAGACGCGGGCCTGGGATGACAAAGACGGCAATAAACGCTATACCACCGAGATTGTGGCCTCTGACATGCAGATGCTGAGTCCTAAAGATGAAGGAGGAGGAGGAAGCAGAAAAAGCGCCCCTGCGCCTGAGTTTGATGCAGGATTCCGGGGCCCGGGCAACATGGGCGGAAGGCCGGAGGGCGGCCCGACCGGAGACGACGATATTCCATTTTGACTCCTGTGACAGAGGCATCGGACGTTTGTATTTCGACAGCGAAACTGGATGCGCTGTACCGCCGGTACCATCGTCGCGAACGGGTGCATCCGGATCCGCTGGTATTCTTATACCGCTACCCGGATATCGGGGACAGGGAAATTGTCGGCCTTATCGCATCTTCTCTGGCCTATGGGCGGGTAGCGCAGATTTTTAAAAGCCTCTCTGTCGTGCTTGAAAAACTGGGGCCATCTCCGTGTGATTGTCTTTACCGTTCCCGCCGGGAATCGTTGAATGCCATGTTCGGCGGGTTCACCCACCGTTTTGCAACCGGCAACCATTTCGTGAATCTGCTACTAGCCATCCGGCAGGTTCTCGAACGCTACGGATCGCTTCGCGCCTGTTTTCTTGCGGGGCTGAATCCTGATGCGGATACCGTCTTACCGGCGCTGAGCCATTTTGTGACTGAATTAACATCCGATGCCTCTCTGGACATGGGGCATCTCATACCGCTTCCGGAGCGCGGCAGCGCCTGCAAGCGGCTGAATCTGTTTCTGCGCTGGATGGTCCGAAAAGATGTTATTGATCCGGGCGGATGGGACAACGTCCCGGCATCGAAGCTGATTTTTCCTCTGGATGTGCACATTCACCGCATGGGGATTTCTTTGGGCCTTACCCGCCGCAAACAGGCGGATATGCGAACAGCGCTTGAAATCACGGCGGTTTTCCGGAAGATACTTCCCGAAGATCCACTGCGATACGATTTCACCCTGTGCCGCATGGGGATGGAAGGCGAACCTTTATATTTATCACAGACTGAATGAGGTGCTGTTGAATGCCGATTTACGAATTTTATTGTCAGGACTGCAATACGCTGTTTAATTTTTTTTCAAAAACCATCAATACATCCAAAATCCCTGTCTGTCCTAAATGCGGCGACAGGCCCCTGTCCCGGCAAATGTCGGCGTTTGCGGTTACAGGAAAGGCTAAAGAAGACAGTGAAATGGATGATCTCCCTTTTGATGAAAGCAAAATGGAGCAGGCCATGCAGATGCTGGCCGGTGAAGCTGAGAATATCCGGGAGGACGATCCCCGCCAGGCGGCCGATCTGATGCGAAAACTGACAGATATGACAGGGCTTGAGCTGGGGCCTGGAATGCAGGAAGCGCTCAGGCGGATGGAAGGAGGGGAAGACCCCGAACAGATCGAGGCGGAAATGGGAGATGTCATGGCAGAGGAGGAACCTTTTCTGCTGCCGGGTAAAAAAGGGAAGGCCGGCACAGAAAAACGAAAAGCGCCTGTAAGAGACGAAACGCTTTATGATCTGTAATGACGTTGGAATACTGTTTTAAATTATCTATAGCGAGTTATTCCAGTTCGCATTCAAACTGATACCTTTGTCAGCTTCGCTGTGCTGCGATTCGACGTACTGAATGTACAGTCTCATCGCTGCTCGCTTGCTTTCGCGGTCTCAGT
>LKPX01000127.1 GCA_001443525.1 Desulfobacteraceae bacterium RAAP-1
GATATTCCAGCAAGCATTCGGACTGAGACCGCGAAAGCAAGCGAGCAGCGATGAGACTGTACATTCAGTACGTCGAATCGCAGCACAGCGAAGCTGACAAAGGTATCAGTTTGAATGCGAACTGGAATCATCAGATAGACTCCATATCCATATAAGCCGATTTTTTTCCATTTTTTCGATCACGACGGGCGATACGAAGATCCTCCACGGCTTCGGAATCGAGGTCAAGTCCCAATAATTCCGATATTCTCAGGTAATCCTGTATGGGTATCACCACCGCTTTCGGACATCCCTTTTTATCCGTAATGTAGTCCTTATGAATTTGCATGATATGCTCCATGACATTTTGATATAAGAACCGCTTGATATAAGAACCGCAGGTCAGTTTGCGAGAGAAGCAAGCTGCCTGACAACGCTCGGCAAGAAAAACCGTGACCTGTCACCTATCATTCACTCTACCAAGGAAACAGTCCTATTAAAAACTGACATTTCAATCATTTTGGGGGGATAGACGAATACATAGCCATCTTGTTATCAGGAAAATTCCGTTGGTCGCACCTTGATCTACAAGTCACAAATGTTCGATTACAACTTTATAGAAGCGGGTTCCATCCTTGCAAATACATTCGCTGGCTCACGGTTGGTTATGTGGACAGATTGTCCGTCTGCCTCCCAGGTCTGGACTTTTCGTAATCATCGTCACGGGTCTGCATCTGAGTTTTTCCCATTTCCAGCAATTTAAAATGGGCATCAATAATGGAGCGAAGCTGCGCCTCCATCTGGATACGCTGGCTTTTGAGCTGAATGATATCCTCGTGAATCTGCCCCAGACGGCTGCTGGCCCTGCTGATGATTTTTTCAGCCTTGACTTCAGCATCCGCAATAATGACTTCCGCGGATTTTCTGGCGGTGTCATTCATCTGCTCGATCAATTTTTCAGTATCCGTCGCCGTGCGGGTAACGGCTTCTTCCCGGGCGCTAATGCCTTCACGCTCCTGCCGCAGCGTCTGATTCTCCGCATCCAGACGTTCATTTTCTTCATACAGGGCTTCAAGGGTATGGGCGATCTGTTCCAGAAACTCGTCCACTTCCTGTATATCAAAACCCCTAAACCGCACGCTGAACTGGTGCTGCTGAATGTCCAGCGGAGTTACATCCATATCATCTCTCACAAAATCACCTTACATCATCAGGTTGGCCGCCAGTCGTATTAACGTAGTGACAGCAAATGTTCTCAAAAAAATAACCCCCAGGAAAACGATCATGGGCGAAAAATCGATGCCGCCGAAAACAACCGGAAGCCGGGAACGTATCTGGTACAGCACGGGTTCAGTCACCGCGTTGATAAAACGTACAATTGCATTGTACGGATCCGGGTTAACCCAGGAAAGAACAGCCCGCGCCACAACAATCCACATATAGAGAGATAAAGCGAGGTCAAGAACTTTGGCCACAGCCATCAGAAAATTACCGATGATGAACATTGAATTTCACACCTTTCATTACAGAGTCAGGAAGTTGTACCACACATTGAACAGTTGCATGCGGATATCATGGAACAGATTGGTTATCTGTCTGCTCATGATACTTTTTTAGAGCAGGAGATCCCAAAGGACAGAACCTCGTGTATGCGACTCAGAATATTGCAGTTTTTCATACAGTCCGGAAAATGATCCCGGATATCGCAATCCCGGCAAGGACTTCTCACGAGATATCCGATTTCGAAATCGAAACGGTATTTATAATTTTTTTTAGTTGGTGTATAGTCCACGGAGTTTATCGCTGATAAATTTGTAAAAATTCGGTATCTGCATTACACATTTACCGCATAAAGCAGTTATGTCATGACTGTTATCATAAGATTTCCCGGATAACAAGAAATTATCATATCCGGAAAAAACTGAAAAAGGCAGGTACATATTATGGGTTCAAAAACGATATCTTCCCGCCGGACGTTCAGCGTTATCCTGCTGCTGATGTGGCTTTTGTGCGTACTGATCGTCGCTGCAGGATACCAGGGCCTCGTCCTGATTTCAGATCACCTGAAAACGGCGGCGATGGCAACTTCAGACGCTGAATCGCTCAAGACCGTTATCCTCTGGTTTTCCGGTTTTATCTCCAAATTCAAGACAATCGCCACACCCCTTCTGGCTGCGGTTTTTTTTCTGTGGAGCCTGCTGCTATGGCTTCGAGTGCGTCACCCTTCGGCGCAGCAACCGTCCGCGCTGCCTGCTGCTCCGCCCCAAAGCCGTGAAGACACTACCGCCAGAGAACAGCAGGATGCCCGGCTGTTTCTGCATCTGATAAGTACGCTCCAGAAAGAAGGAAGACTTCTCGATTTTTTTTCAGAAAACCTTGATGCCTATGATGACGCCCAAATCGGTGCGGCTGTCCGCAGCATTCACGAATCCTGCCGCAACGCGGTTCATACCTATCTCACACTCAAACCGGTACTGGAACAGGATGAAGGCGCCGCCATCACGCTTCAGAAAGGATTTGACACAAGCGCCATCAAGCTGGTGGGCAATGTCGTCGGAGAGCCTCCGTTCACAGGAACGGTACGGCATAAGGGCTGGAAAACGACAAGACTCGAAATTCCAACACTTTCGGCAAGTCAGGATGCGTCTCTGATTGCACCCGCGGAAGTCGAAATTTGACGACTTCGTAAGAAGTCCGCATGCGCTGCATCCTTCGTCGTTGCGGCGCACCCAAAAGTACGCCTCACTCCTTGCGGATTTGCGCGCCTTGTCTGCGAACTTTTTACAAAGCCGTCTGAAAAGCGACTTTTTCGAGGGCATCAAATTTAGGAAAAGGAATCTCATCATCATGGCTTCTCCCGGATTCATTATCGGAATTGATTTAGGAACCACCAACAGCGTCGCCGCCTATACCGCCATTGACGGAGGCGGAGATATTCAGGTTTTGTCCATTCCCCAGCTCACCGGCCCCGGAACCGTTGAAAAACGGGATATTCTTCCCAGCGCCGTGCTGATTCCCGGTGAAAATGACATTCCGCCTCAGGCGCTTCAGTTGCCGTGGAACGCCGGCATCCACATGGCTGTCGGAGAATTTGCGCGCAACCGGGGCGCTGAAATCCCTCATCGCCTGATCAGTTCAGCGAAATCCTGGCTGTGTAACGACATGGTGGATCGCAATAAGCCCATTTTGCCATGGGAAGGCCCCGATACCTCAGATGAATCGCTCAAACTCTCTCCGGTTGCCGCTTCAGCCGCAGTGCTGCGTCATATCCGGGATGCCTGGAACCATGAAATCGCTGCAACAGCTTCAGGCATTGACGACACGCTGCGTCTGGAGCATCAGGAAATTCTTTTAACAGTTCCCGCCTCGTTTGACGCAGTTGCAAGAGAATTAACCGTAAAAGCAGCCCAGATGGCGGGCCTGATTCATGTCACTCTCCTGGAAGAGCCTCAGGCCGCCTTTTATGCATGGATCGAGGCCGACAAGGATGGATGGCGCCGCAAAGTTTCCCGGGGAGATTTAATCCTTGTCTGTGATATCGGAGGCGGCACAACGGATTTCAGCCTGATCGAGGTTTCTGAAAATAACGGAGATCTGCTGCTGGAACGTATTGCGGTTGGTAACCATCTGCTGGTTGGCGGCGACAACATGGATTTATCGCTGGCTTACGCCGTAGCCGGGCAAATGGCTGCCAAAAATGTGCGCCTTGATTCCTGGCAGATGCGGGGTTTGTGCCATGTCTGCCGAAAAGGCAAAGAAAAAATTTTATCTGCAGCAGCATCTGAAGACTATCCTGTCACCATTCTGGGTCGAGGAAAAAGTCTGATCGGCGGAACCCTCAAAACCCAATTGACAGCGGAAATGGTTTATAATGTTCTGCTGGAAGGCTTTTTACCGGCGTGCAGTATAGATGCAATGCCTGAAAAGCAGCGGAAGATAGGTATCCGGGAAGTGGGTCTCGCGTATGAGTCCGACCCGGCCATCACCCGGCATCTGGCCAGTTTCCTGAATCGCCAGACCGATAGCTCCGGCAATCCCAGGCTTCCCACTGCCGTCTTGTTCAACGGCGGCGTCATGAAAGCCCCCGCTCTGCGAAAGCGGGTTCTTGACACATTGACAGCCTGGACGCAGGCATCCCCCAGCCACGCTATCCGCGAAATCTCCACGCAGGATTTCGACCGGTCTGTAGCCTTGGGTGCGGTTTATTATGGGCTGGCGCGCCGCGGAGCGGGCATTCGTATCCGGGGTGGCCTGAACAAATCTTACTATATCGGTGTCGCCGCCTCCATGCCCGCGGTACCGGGTATGCCTGCACCGGTGAAAGCCTTGTGTGTGGCGCCTTTCGGCATGGAAGAAGGCGCCACTCAGGCGATTAAAAACCGTGAATTTGTACTCATGGTGGGTGAACAGGCGCAATTCGATTTTTTAGGATCGTCGCTGCGCCCTGAAGATACTGCCGGTGAAGTGATAGAAACCTGGGAAGACGAAATCGAGCTGATCACCACGCTGGAAACGACGCTCACCGGAGACACCGGAGTCATGATTCCTGTCACCCTGGAATCCCGCGCAACGGAAATCGGAACGCTTGAAATCTGGTGCATTTCCGTCAATGACAGCCGGCAATGGCGGCTGGAATTCAATGTCCGGGAACATCAATCGGCATAAAGCAGCTGCTGCCACAGACAGTGATCGGCCTGACCGATCGAGGTCACAGCGGCTTATGGCCCGTCATTAAAAACACGGAAAAGGATTTTTCTTCGCCGCTGGCCACAGGTTTTTGCATGGTTGCCGCCGTTCGATCATGAACTTTTTCAAATCCTGCCTGAGTAAAAACATCCCGAAGATGCTCCCGGTCAAAGCCGGGATGAAACACCCCGGTGTTGTCGCTATGAAATTTGCCGCCGTCCAGATCCAGATCGGCAATACCGATGCGCCCTCCTGGAATGATGATATCATAAAGACGCTTCAGCAGGCCGCCAGTATCCAAAACATGGTGAAATGTCATGCTGCTGACCACCAGATGATATTGCCCTGTCAGTACATCGCCGGCGTTCAGATCAACAAGCCGGGTCTGAATATGAGAAAGACACTGCGCACTGATTTTACCGTTCAGGATATCCAGCATTCCCTGTGAACTGTCCACTCCGGTGATGGTATGAACAAACGGCTGGAGCGCAAGGGTCAGCAGTCCGGTGCCGCAACCGAAATCCAGGACATCCATATGGGCCTCTAATGGGATGGCTTCCAGTATGGCGGCAGACACCTGCTCCGCCAACTTCACGCGTCGAGGTTCCTCATCCCATGTACGTGCCACCTTGTTAAAATCACGCTTTACAGTGTTCATTTTGATACTCCCTGTTAACTTTAGAGCTGAGCTCCAGTCATCCTGGAAAAAATTAGAAGAACCTCCCTTTGTGCCAGGAAACAGCAGCAGTTCTGTGGCCGGAGTTCAACAGAAGATATGTTTTCCGAATACGTTAGCACACGCAAACTGGGGATGCAACAGAGAGCGGAAATATCCCGATTGCAGTGATATACCGCCTGATCGGTATAACCTTCCAGATAAAGAATACCGCTGGATTATCTCCCTTGACGGAACCCTGTTTCCTGAAGTATAGAATTATATCCATCGAGAAAGGGACTGTCTGTGATATCCATTCGAGAAAAAGCCGAAGCCGCAACCCGCTATATTCGGAACCATATCCGCGATCTACCCCGAATTGCCATCCTGACCGGAACAGGACTGAGTGAATGTGTGGACGGAATGGCCGTCAGCGCCCAACTGGCCTATCAGGATATTCCCCATTTCCCGGTATCGACGGTTGAAGGCCACCCCGGGCAGATGCTCATCGGCAGACTTGATGACAAGTCAGTTGCGGTATTTCAAGGCCGTTTTCATCTCTACGAAGGCTATTCTCCTCAGGAAGTCGCTTTTCCGGTGCGGATTTCACAGCAGCTTGGCATCCAGTTCTTTATCGTTTCCAACGCTGCGGGCGGGTTGAATCCCGAATTTACCACAGGGGATATCATGCTCATATCCGACCATATCAACCTGACCGGCCGCAACCCGCTTCTGGGGCTGCACGATCCTGATCTGGGCGACCGTTTCCCAGACATGACCAGCGCTTATGCACCGGATTTGATCGCTCTGGCCTTCGATATCGGCCGATCGTACGCCCTGCGTCTTCAGACCGGCGTATATGCGGGTCTGTTGGGGCCTTCCCTGGAAACGCCTGCAGAAACCCGATTTCTGCAAATGATCGGCGCCTCAGCCGTTGGATTTTCGACCATCATGGAAGTCATCGCAGCGATACAGGCAGGCATGAAGGTGATCGGACTGTCCACCATCACCAATATCAACGACCCGCTGCACCCGGTTCCAGCAACCCTCGAAGATATTATTGCAGCAGCACACAGCGCCGCTCCGGCTCTTAAAATTTTGATCGAACATCTCATCAGACGTATAGACATCCCCAACACCGCTGCATAGCTCCAGCCCCAGTCATTTTGGGCTTAGACAATAATCGACAGATACAGGAAAACAACTCATGACTATTTCTCCTCTCGCAGGCAAACCGGCCCCTCCGGAAATGCTCATTGACCCGGTACGGATACAACAGGAATATTTCACACGCAGACCGGATCCGGATGATCCGGAGCAGCGGGTCAGTTTCGGCACCAGCGGACACCGTGGCTCCCCGCTTCACGGAACGTTTACTGAAGCCCACATTCTGGCCATAACCCAGGCCATTTGCGATTACCGGCAACGCCAAGGTATCGACGGCCCCCTGTTTATGGGCAGAGACACCCACGCTGCTTCCGTACCGGCGCAGCAGACCGCGCTTGAAGTTCTGGCGGCCAATCATGTGGAAACCATGATTCAAAAAGATGACGGTGTCACGCCGACTCCGGTTGTTTCCAGATCCATTCTCGTTTATAATCGCAACCGGAAGGCGCATCCGGCGGATGGCATCGTCATTACGCCGTCGCACAATCCGCCCGAAGACGGCGGCTTCAAATACAATCCACCTAACGGCGGCCCCGCAGACACCGATGTTACCGCATGGATACAAAACCGCGCCAATGTGCTGCTGAAAAACGGTAATGCCGAAGTTCGGCGGATACCACTGGCGGAGGCCATGCGCACGGATACCACCCATACCACAGACATGGCGGCTCCCTATGTCAATGACCTGCAATTGGTCATCGACATCGAAAAGATTCGAAACGCCGGCCTCCGGCTTGCCGTAGATCCGCTGGGCGGCTCCGCCCTGCCCTTCTGGGAAGCAATTAACACGGTGTATCACCTGGACATCGCCATTGTAAATCCGGTACTGGACCCGACATTTTCATTCATGAGCGTTGACCACGACGGCAAGATTCGTATGGACTGCTCCAGCCCTTATGCCATGTCACGGCTGGTCGGCCTCGGAAATCAGTTTGACATCGCTTTCGCCAATGATCCGGATGCGGACAGACATGGCATTGTCACCAAAACCGCGGGTCTCATGAACCCCAATCACTATCTGGCGGTCGCCATTGATTATCTGCTGGCCCATCGCCCCCTGTGGCCGCAAAGAGCCGCCGTTGGCAAAACGCTGGTCAGCAGCAGCCTCATCGACCGGGTTGTGCAGGAAGCCGGGCGAAAGTTGTATGAAGTTCCGGTGGGATTCAAATGGTTTACGCCCATGCTGCTGGACGGCTCCTGCTGTTTTGGCGGCGAGGAAAGCGCGGGCGCCAGTTTTCTTCAAAAAGATGGGCAGGCCTGGACGACAGACAAGGACGGAATCATCCTTTGCCTGTTGGCCGCGGAAATCGCCGCTGTTTCGGGAAAAGATCCGGGGGCCTATTATCACAAACTGACACAGAAACTGGGATCGCCCTGCTACACCCGTATCGACGCCCCGGCGACTCCGGCGCAAAAAGCCGCTCTCAAAAAGCTGTCTCCGGAAATGGTCACCGCATCCACACTGGCTGGAGACCCTATTATCAGCAGGCTGACACGCGCCCCCGGCAACCAGGCGCCAATCGACGGCCTCAAGGTGACCACAGCTCAGGGCTGGTTTGCAGCAAGACCGTCCGGAACCGAAAACATCTATAAACTCTATGCAGAAAGTTTCACCGGTCAGAAGCATCTTGAAGCAATCCTGAAAGAAGCTCAGGAAATTGTCGTACGCGCACTGGCAGGTTGAAAGCCAATACTCTCTTCCATTTACAACAAGGCGGACCAATGAAACTTCCAGAACATAAAACCAAGATTGTCTGCACGATCGGACCGGCGTCACAGTCGCCTGAAATAATGGCACAGATGTTGATGGCCGGAATGAATATCGCCCGGCTCAATTTTTCCCACGGTGATTTTTCAGAACATGACGCTGTCATCACCAATCTGCGGGAAGCATCCCGGAAAACCGGACGGCGTCTGACCGTCATGGCGGATCTTTCAGGGCCCAAGATGCGTATCGGGAAACTGGCCACAGAACCGGTCGAGCTAAGGCCCGGAGATCCGTTTACATTAACCGTCCATGACATTATCGGCGACAGCAGCCGCGCCAGCGTATCTTTTTGGGGGCTGCCACGGGCAGTCAAACCTGGCGACACGCTTTTTTTAAACGATGGGTATATTCAGCTCGAAGTGACCGGTGTTACGGACAGCGATGTGGTGTGTACGGTACGAGTGGGCGGCGAGCTGCGTTCCCGCAAGGGGCTGAACCTTCCGGACATCGACCTTGGCATCAGCGCGTTTACGGAGTTTGATCATACCTGCCTGAAATTTGCTCTCGACCACGGAGTAGATGCGGTCAGTCAGTCGTTTGTCGAACGGGCTGCAGACATTGAAGCTGTTCGGAAGGCGGCGGCGGATTATGGATATCACCCCTTTATCATCGCCAAGATTGAACGTTCCCGTGCGCTGGATCATATTGATGAAATTCTGGAGGCTTCAGACGGCATCATGATCGCCCGAGGAGATCTGGGCGTTGAAGTACCGATAGAGCAGATTGCCGTGGTGCAGAAAAAACTGATGAAACTGGCCAACAAATATGCCAAACCCGTCATTACAGCCACCCAGATGCTTGAATCCATGACGGACAACCGGCGTCCTACGCGGGCCGAAGCAACGGATGTATCCAATGCCATTTTAGACGGAACGGACTGCGTCATGCTTTCCGGAGAATCCGCCATGGGGAAATACCCTGTGGACGCGGTGGCGACTCTGGCGAAAATTGCCGTTGCCGTAGAGCCGCAACGTTCCGTCGTCACGGTCAAGGAACTTTTTAAAGACATTGATATTACAAGAAAACTGCGGCCCGCCCATCTGATTGCGCTGAGCGTTGAGGCAAGCCTGGAATACATGCTGCCAGCGGCTGTTTTTACGCCCACCCACGGCGGTGATACCGCCCGGAAAATCGCAGGATTCCGCCTCCCGGTCTGGACCATCGCGGTCAGCTCCCTCCCTGCAACCTGCCAGCAGCTTCAATTCACACAGGGAGTGTATCCGGTTCACGAAAGCAATCATCCTGATGACTGGAATACTTTCATCCGGCAATGGCTGAACGATCACGACGTCCCTGTTAATTTTGTCATTCTGACCGAAGGCCCCTCTTCCAAATTTCCCAACGCCAACAACCGTCTGGAGATCATCGATCTTTCCAAGTCATAATTCCATTTTGCTTTCAAAATGACATTCCAGCAAGCATTCGGACTGAGACCGCGAAAGCAAGCGAGCAGCGATGAGACTGTACATTCAGTACGTCGAATCGCAGCACAGCGAAGCTGACAAAGGTATCAGTTTGAATGCGA
>LKPX01000014.1 GCA_001443525.1 Desulfobacteraceae bacterium RAAP-1
AAGTTCGCAGGCAAGGCGCGCAAAGCCTGAGGAGTGAGGCGTACTTTTGGGTACGCCGCAACGACGAAGGATGCAGCGCAACGCAGCATCCGGACTTTTTACGAAGCCGTCAAGAGTGAAAGGAGCGGTGGTATGAAAATTGTGTGTGTATTGGGCAGCCCAAGACCCAGAGGAAACAGCACCACCATTGCCAGGCTTTTCTGTGAAACCGCAGAAAAAAATGGCGCGGAAGTGCGGACATTTGCATTGAACAAACTCGAATACCGGGGGTGTCAGGCCTGTATGACCTGCAAAACCAAGCTCGATAAATGCGCCTTGAAGGATGATATGTCTGATGTGCTGGAGGCAGTCCGGGAGGCCGATGTCCTGGTTCTGGCAACGCCGGTTTATTACGGCGAAGTGTCCAGCCAGATGAAGGGCTTTATCGATCGCACTTATTCGTATCTGCGTTCTGATTTTGTCGGCAATCCGAATCCCAGCCGGCTGAAACCCGGAAAACGGCTGGTGTTCATCCAGACTCAGGGAAATTCTGATGAAAAAAGTTTCGCTGATATTTTCCCCCGATATGATTATTTTTTCAAGCGTCATGGATTTACCGACAATATTCTGATTCGCGGATGCGGGCTGATGGAGGCCGGTGATGTGGACCGCCGGATCGAAATCCTGGGCGCGGCTGAAAATGCGGCGGATATCCTGACAATGACCGCCTGACCCAGTGGTGCTGCCAAATCATGCAGATCGAATGCCAGAACATTTCCTTCCAGTATCCTCACACGGATATTCACGTATTTGACCAGTTGAACTGCCGGATCGACGGCGCCGGTTTTCACGCGCTGTTTGGTCCGTCCGGTCTGGGAAAGACAACCCTTGCCCGGATGATAGCGCGTGAAATCAATGGATATTCCGGACAGATTCTTTCAGACGGTACGGAGAAAATTCTTTATACGCACAATATGGAGCGTTTTCCGGGCTGGGCCGGCATCGGAGATATCATTTCGTCCACCACGCAGGCATCAGACCTGAAGTTTCTGGATACACTGGTTGATACGTTTGGCGTACGGTCCTGTATGAATGCCAGATTCAGTCAGTTATCCCTGGGGCAGAAGAACCGCGCCAATCTGATCCGCTATCTGCTTCAGGATTTTGATATGCTGGTCATGGATGAAAGTCTGGCCAATGTGGATGAAACCACGCGGGGACGTATTATCATCACCCTGAAAACGCTGTTTCCGGGAAAAATATTTCTGTATATTTCCCATAACATGCTGGAAGTCGCCAAGTTCTGCAGGCAGGTCATCGTTCTCAGAAGCGCAGACAAATCTCCTCAGGCGCAGAGCATTTTCGGGCAGGATCTGATGGATGCAGAAAACTTTTCAATGCCGCATGTGGAGCGGACCATGCTGGAGATGGTACATGTTTCATAAACGGCTTCAGCAGTTTGTGCTGGTATATGCGGCAGGGGTTTTGTCGCTGATTCTGATGAAATACCTGCTGCATCTGTCGGATTATGTCATCCCCGGCCCGCTGGAAATCTGGCATACCGTCCTGTCCGTGTTTGTCCGGTATCTCTGGAATGTGGCGGATACTCTGTGGATCGCCGTACTCGGTCACCTGATCTCGATTTTTCTGGCGTTCGCCATCGGTGTCGCCGGAAGACGGGCATCCTGGATCGGGTCTTTAATCCGGGCTGCTGCATATAATATTCAGGCGTATCCGATGGTGGCAGTAGCACCGATTATTTTTATTCTTCTGGGAGACGGATTGCTTGCCAGGCTGCTGATCGCGGTCATGATCTGTTATTTTCCTCTGCTGCTGTCGGTCATCAGCATATTGTCGGAACCGGTGGACAGCGTGGAGCATTTTTATGAAGCGACCGGAAGAATGAACTGGCGGCTTCAGGTGCGGATACGGGCCTATGAAAATATTCACAAGCTGACAACCGTGATTGTAGGCAGCGCCACCATGGCGATGGTCGGCACCATTGTGGCGGAATTTGTCGCTGCGGACGCCGGTATTGGCTACAGCATCCGGATTGCACTGTATCAGAGTGATCTGTCGAAGATACTGGCTGCACTGTTTCTGATCGGCATCAGTACATCACTGTATCTGACCGCGCTGGAGTGGGCGGGAGATGTGGTTGAGCGCAAATTCCAGGTATAATGGGAGCTTTGTAAAAAGTTCGCATGCTGTGTTGCGCTGCATCCTTCGTCGTTGCGGCGTACCCAAAACGCCTCACTCCTCAGAATTTGCACGCCTTGCCTGCGAACGTTTTACAAAGTCGTCCCAAAATCGTATTTTTTGAGAGGCCATTCGATATGAACCGTATCGGAAAAATCATCGGGATTCTGGGAATTGCCGGATATGTGCTGTTGTCTGTCCGCGGTTATTGCGACGATGCGGTGACATATCGCCTGAAATGGCTGTTTAACGCCAGTGTCGCCGGAGATCTGTATGCGGATGCACAAGGCGTTTTCACCGCGCATAAACTGGATGTGACCGTCAAGGAAGGCGGTCCGGAGCGTGACGCTATCAAGGAACTGGAACTGGGGTATGCCCAGTTCGGCGTGGCATCCGCCGATCAGGTCATCAGGGCTGTTTCTATGGGATCGCCGATCGTGGTGATTGCGCAGCTCTTTCAGAAAAACCCGCTGCACTGGGTGTATCGTTCCGGCAAAATAGCCATCAACAGCCCCCTGGATTTTAAAGGAAAAACCATTGGCGTTACGTATGGCGGCAACGATGAAACCATCATGCGCGCGCTGATGGCCAGGTTCGGTCTTGCCAAGGGCAGCGTGAACCTGTACAGCGTTCGCTATGATTACACCCCTTTTTATGAGGGGAAGGTGGATTTATGGCCGGTATATATCAACGCTCAGGGCGTAATTATCCGGGAAAAGCTGGAAAAATCCGGCGAAAAAGTGGCGTTTTTCAGTCCGGATGCTTTCGGCGTCCGGTTTGTCGCCAATTCCGTCATTACATCCCGGAAACTTCTGGATGAAAAGCCGGAACTGGTGAACCGCTTCCGGCAGGCGCTTATCGAAGGCTGGCAGGAAGCAATGGCGCCCGGAAATGCGGAAAAAACCATTGCCGTATTACGACAGTTCGACAAGGATACGCCGCTGACGACGGTTCGTGAGCAACTGGCCGAAACGCGCCCGCTGATTCAGCCGGGTTCCGAAAAAGATATCGGACAGATCGATGTTGCGGCCTGGGAGCAGACTGAACATATCATGCTGGACCAAAAACTGATTCCAGGCCCTGTCCATATCGCGCAGATACTGAAAGGTAATTTGAAAACCGATTGACAGTATTCAACAAAATAGATTATTAAGGAAATCGGATGGCTTCATAAGGAGTCCATTTTCTGCAATGCGGAGGCGGGTGAACGGCCTCCGTTTTTGATTTTAACTTTTACAAGGAGAACGGGTTGTTATGGGAGGCAAAAAAAAGGAAGAGAAGGAAAAACCTCTGGATAAAATGACGGTTAAGGAACTGAGAGATGTCGCCAAGGAAGCTACCGACCTGACGGGTGTATCCGGCATGAACAAGCCGGAGCTGATCAGCGCCATCAAGAAATCCAAGGGCATTGTCGAGGATGCGCCCGGTAAAAACAATACATCGGTTCGTGAAATTAAGCAAAAAATCCGGGAGCTTAAAGTGGTTAAGGCTTCAGCGGCCAATGAGAACAACCTTCGTATGGCCAAAATTTACAAAAAACGTATCGTTCGTCTGAAAAAACAAACACGAAAAGCCGCTTAAGGCGGATTGTTTCATTGTCGCGCCATGAAAGAAGACGGGCTCATTCACTCCTTTTTCGCTTCCCTTTCAGAAGTTTTTCGCCGTTTTCTCCGGCAGGAGATGTCTGCAAGGATTAATGAAGGATATCTGCGGATTGCACCATGATTGATCCCAATTCCATAGCATTTGATTTCGATGGGGTTCTGGCGGATACCATGACGCTTTTTCTGGATATCGCTCGATATGACTACCACGTTTCGAATCTGCGGTATGATGATATTACCTGTTATATGCTGAAGGACTGTCTTCACCTGGATGAAGATATCATTGAGGCCATTATTCAGCGGATTCAGGACGGTCATTACACCATGCCCCTGATGCCGATGACGGGCGCGGCGGATGTGCTGGGCCGGCTTGAAAAAGCCTTCGGGCCATTGCTCCTGGTGACGGCTCGGCCTTATACGGGCCCTGTTCTAGACTGGATACAGAGTGCGCTGTCGCTGAATACCGACACGGTCCGGCTTGTCACCACAGGTTCTTTTGAAGCCAAAGCGGATGTCTTGCGGGAACATCGCATTGCATATTTTATTGATGACCGCCTGGAGACCTGCTTCCAGTTGAAAGAAGCCGGCGTGGAGCCGGTGCTTTTCAGACAGCCCTGGAACCGTCAGGCGCATCCGTTTCAGGAAGTCGGTTCGTGGAAAGAGATTGACTCGTTGATAGACTGGGAGAGAAATGCCCCCTGATGTGGATTCAGCAAGGCCGCTGATTCGGCTTTTTCTTGAGTCGTTGTCTTCGGAAAAGGGGTATTCGGACAATACCTGCCGTTCATATGCGCATGACCTCGGAGAGTTTGTCTCGGTCAGTGCCGCATCTCTGGAACAGCCGCCGGAAGCGGTGCGGATCGCAGATCTGGATGCGCTGGCGATCCGCCGGTATCTGGGCTGGCTGCACCGGAAGAATCAGAAATCCTCTATCGGCAGAAAGCTTTCCGCCCTGCGCTCATTTTTCAAGTTCCTGGTGCGGCGGGGCATTCTTGAAGGGAACCCGGCGGAATTGATATCCACCCCCCGGACAGAGACCCCGATTCCGGTGTTTCTGACGGTGGATGAAATGTTCCGGCTGCTGGATTCCATTTCCGGAGATTCCCTGGCGGAGTTGAGAGATCGGGCGCTTCTGGAGCTGCTCTATTCCTCCGGTATCCGGGTTTCGGAGCTGACGGCCTTAAATGTTTTCGATGTGGATTTTCAGCAGTCCATGATACGGGTTTGCGGCAAGGGCAACCGGGAACGTCTGACGCCGGTCGGCCGGAAGTCGCTGACGGCATTAAACGCATATCGGCAATGCCTGGAAAAGCAGGATGGCGTGGTATTGCAGGAAAACGGGCCGCTTTTTCTCAATCTTCGAGGCGGACGGCTGACATCCCGATCCGTGGCCCGCATTCTGGATAAATGGGCCGTGCGCTGTGGTCTGCCCATACCGGCATTTCCTCACGCCATGCGCCACAGCTTTGCAACGCATATGCTGGATGCCGGCGCGGATTTAAGGGCTGTGCAGGAACTTCTGGGGCATCAGCGGCTGTCCACGACCCAGCGATACACCCATGTCAGCATGGACAAACTGATGGAAACCTACGACCGGGCGCATCCCCGGAAATAAACATGACGGCTTTGTAAAAAGCCCGCATGCTGTGTTGCGCTACATCCTTCGTCGTTGCGGCGTACCCAAAAGTACGCCTCACTCCTTGCGGATTTGCGCGCCTTGCCTGCGAACTTTTTATAAAGCCGTCCTAAAACGGAGCGAGTCGATGGTGTTTCACGGAACAACCATACTGGCGGTTCGATATCAGGGAAAGGTTGTTGTGGCAGGCGATGGTCAGGTGACGTTAAATACCACTATCGTCAAGCACCGCGCCAAAAAAGTGCGGCGAATTTACAATGAAAAGATTATCGTAGGGTTTGCCGGTGCTACAGCGGATGCCCTACATCTTTCCGAACGGCTCGAGGGAAAGCTCGACCGCTTCAACGGCAATCTGACCCGCGCCGCGGTGGAGCTGGCCAGAGACTGGCGCACCGACAAGTTTCTGCGCAAACTCGAAGCCATGATGATCGCGGTGGACAGCACCCGGACTTATCTGCTGTCCGGAAACGGCGATATTATCGAACCGGATGATGAAGTCATCGGCATTGGTTCCGGAGGTTCGATGGCTCAGGCCGCGGCAACGGCGCTGATCCGTCATTCGCAACTGGATGCCACTGAAATTGTTAAAAAATCTATGGAAATCGCAGCATCCCTCTGCATTTATACCAATACGGACATCACCATAGAAGAGCTGCCTGCATTGACAAAGGATAATTTGTGATGTGTTATGGATTCTCTCAAGCCATCTGAAATCGTCAAAGAACTGGATCGTTATATTATCGGGCAGCATCACGCCAAGCGTTCCGTGGCCATTGCGCTGCGGAACCGGTGGCGGCGCCGGCAGGTTCCGGAAGGTCTCCGCGAAGAGATCGCTCCCAAAAACATCATTTTGATCGGCCCTACCGGCGTGGGAAAAACCGAAATCGCCAGGAGGCTCTCCAGGCTGACGGATTCCCCGTTTTACAAGGTGGAAGCTTCCAAGTTCACTGAGGTCGGTTATGTGGGCCGCGATGTGGAATCCATGGTGCGCGATTTGCTGGAACTGACCATCAACATGCTCAAAAACCGCGAGCAGGAAAGCATCAAGCCCAGGGCCAGATCCATTGCGGAAGAAAGAATGCTGGATCTGCTGCTGCCTCCCAAGCCCAGGCCGTCTCAGCCTGAATCCGGCAAGGAACTGCAACTGGAGGTGGTAACCTCCGGAACGGACGAATCCTTTTCGACACGGGAAAAGCTGCGGGGCATGCTGCGCGCCGGAAAGCTGGACACCCGGTATGTGGATCTGGATGTTGCAGACAAATCCATGCCTACGGTGGAAATTTTCTCCAATGTCGGCATGGAGGAAATGGGAATCAATTTCAAGGATATGCTCGGCGGGCTTCTTCCCAAAAATACCCGTCGCCGCAAAATCCGGGTTCCGGAAGCCATGGAGATTCTGGCGCAGGAAGAATCCCAGAACCTGATTGACATGGACAAAATTATTCACCAGGCCAGGGAAAAAGTGGAGCAGTCCGGTATTATTTTTCTGGATGAGATTGATAAAATCGTCGGGAAAAATGGCGGCAACGGTCCGGATATCTCCAGAGAAGGCGTCCAGCGGGATCTCTTGCCGATTGTGGAAGGCTCGACGGTGAATACCAAGTATGGGCCGGTCAAAACGGATCATATCCTCTTTATTGCATCCGGCGCGTTTCATACCATCAAGCCTTCGGATCTGATCCCGGAGCTTCAGGGACGCTTTCCGATCCGCGTCGAGCTGGATTCTCTCAACCGGGAAGACTTTATTAAAATTCTGACGGAACCCCAGAATGCGTTGACGCTGCAGTATATCGAACTGCTTAAAACCGAAGGCGTCGATGTGGTGTTTGAATCCGATGCCGTTGACCGGATTGCGGCCATTGCGGAAGAAGTCAACACCCATACGGAAAATATCGGAGCCAGACGGCTCCATACGTTGATGGAATGCCTGCTGGATGACATCCTGTTCGATGCGCCGGATTTGCCTGAAAAACACATTGTCATTAATGGCGATTATGTGGATTCGAAACTGAAAGCGATTAAAAACAACGAAGATTTGAGTCGCTATATTCTATAGATGTTCAAGGAAATTATCATGACGCCCAATGTTGCAGATATCCTGGTGGAATCACTGCCATATATCCGCCGGTTTGCCGGCATCACCCTGGTGGTCAAATACGGCGGCCACGCGATGGTGGATGAACAGTTGAAGGCCGATTTTGCTCAGGATATCACCCTGCTGAAGTTTATCGGCCTGAACCCTGTCATTGTGCATGGCGGAGGGCCGCAGATCAATTCCGTTTTGGAGCAGATGGGCATTTGCCCGCAGTTTGTCCGCGGGATGCGGCTGACCGATGCGCCGACCATGGATGTGGTGGAAATGGTGCTGGGCGGAAAGATTAATAAGGCCATCGTTGCCCAGATCAATCAGCATGGCGGCCGGGCCGTGGGGCTGAGCGGCAAGGACGGCGGGCTGATTGTCGCTGAAAAACTGCATATCGTCTATCAGCCGGATGAAAACAGTCCGCCGGAAATCATTGATCCGGGGCTGGTAGGACAGGTGACGCAGGTTCATCCGGAGATCATCAACACCTTGACACAGCACGGATTTATTCCGGTCATTGCACCGGTAGGCGCCGGCCCGGGAGGCGAAACCTTTAATATCAACGCCGATCTGGTGGCCAGCCATGTCGCTATGGCGCTGACCGCCGGACGGCTCATCCTGCTGACCGATGTGGACGGCATTCAGGACGCTTCCGGCAGCCTGATATCATCGCTCAATACGGAACTTGCCCAGCGGATGATTCATGGAGGCGTTATATCCGGCGGCATGATCCCCAAGGTGGAATACGCCCTGGAGGCGGTGAGCCGCGGTGTGCAAAAAGTGCATATTATCAACGGCACCCGGCGGCACGCGCTGCTGCTGGAGCTGTTTACAGACAAAGGTATTGGAACCGAGGTGACATTATGACAGAAGGATTTTCACGCAGCCAGCCATGGATGATCGTGGCGGACAAAGTGATGGCGAACACCTACAAGCGGCTGCCGGTGGTGTTTACCAGAGGTCAGGGGTGTACGTTGTGGGATGCGGACGGTAAATCGTATCTGGATTTTCTGGCGGGAATTGCCGTATGCAATCTTGGGCATGCGCATCCCGGCGTTGCTGCGGCTTTAAGCCGTCAGGCGGAAACCCTGGTTCATGTCTCCAATCTGTTTTATACGGTGCCTCAGACGGAACTGGCAGCCTGGCTGGTGGATCACAGCTTTGCAAACCGGGTGTTTTTCTGTAACAGTGGTGCGGAAGCCAATGAAGCCGCCATCAAGCTGGCCCGTAAATATTTTAAAGACCGCGGAGAACCGGACCGGTACCGGATTATTTCCATGATTCAGTCTTTTCATGGACGCACCTTTGGCACCTTGTCCGCGACCGGGCAGGATAAAATCAAGCAGGGCTTTTCTCCTATTCTGGAAGGGTTCGATTTTGTGCCGTTCAACGATATCGAAGCCATTCATAAACTGATCAGCAGCAATACCTGCGCGATTTTGATGGAAACCATTCAGGGAGAAGGCGGCATTCGTGCGGCGGATACAGAGTATCTGCATCAGGTGCGCCAATTGTGCAACGAAACCGGAACGCTGCTGATCTTCGATGAAATTCAGACCGGCATCGGCCGTACCGGAAAACTCTTCGCCCATGAGCATTTCGGAGTGGAGCCGGATATCATGACGTTGGCCAAGGCCCTGGCCAATGGCCTTCCCATCGGCGCCATGCTGGCCAGAGAGTCTGTCGCTGAGGCGTTTGTTCCCGGATCGCACGCTACGACATTCGGCGGCACGCCGCTGGTGACGGCCGCAGCGCTCTGCACGCTGAAAACCCTTGAGTCCGAAAACATTATCGAACATTGCCTTGAGGTGGGTGAATATTTTAAAGATAGATTAAAGGCGCTCCAGGTGCGGCATCCTGTGGTGAAGGAAGTACGGGGGACAGGGCTTTTGCTGGGGATGGAACTGAGTACAGACGGCCTGCCGCTGGTGCAGGCCTGTCTGAACAGAGGGTTTGTCATCAACTGCGTTCAGGGAAATATCCTGCGGTTTGTGCCGCCTTTAATCATTCAAAAATCCGAAATTGATCAATTGATCGATTGTCTGGATCAGGTTTTGGAATAGGTGATATTTTGAAAAAAGATTTGCTGACCTTGTTGGATTTAACGAAAGCCGACTGTGATATGCTGTTTCAACGCGCCGGAATACTCAAGGAACGGCGCCGGAAAGGCATTCGTGAAACGCTGCTTTCGGGTAAATCTCTGGGGTTGATATTTGATAAACCATCCACCCGCACGCGGATATCGTTTGAAACTGCTATGATTCAAATGGGCGGAACGCCTATATTCATGAGCTCCAAAGATACCCAGATTTCCCGAAATGAACCGGTCATGGATACCGCCAGGGTGCTGTCGCGCTATCTGGACGGGCTTGCGATCCGGACGTTTTCACAGGATATTTTAGAAGGCTTTGCGGCATATGCCGACATCCCGGTCATCAACGCTCTGACCGATATGTACCATCCAACGCAGGTGCTGAGCGATATTCTGACCATCATCGAATACAAAGGCGGCTATGAGGGCGTCAAGATCGCCTGGGTGGGTGACGGCAACAATGTCTCCCATTCCTGGATCAATGCTGCGGCCGTACTGGGTCTGAATCTTGTGCTGGCCTGTCCTGAGGGCTATTATCCTTCGGCTCCCATTTTGCAGCGGGCGCTCGATATGGAAACCGGAAATATTCGCGTAACCTCAAATCCGGTCGAAGCCGTGGATCAGGCGGATGTGATCTATACGGACGTATGGGCCAGCATGGGACAGGAAAGCGAGCATATCGCACGAAAAAATATTTTCAAGGCGTATCAGGTCAACCGGGAACTGATGCAACACGCCCGGAGAGACGCCATCGTCATGCACTGTCTGCCGGCGCATCGCGGTGAGGAGATCAGTGAGGAACTGATGGACGTCCCGCTTCCGGTGATCTGGGATCAATCTGAAAACAAGATGCACATGAACAAGGCCATCCTCGAAGCGCTCATGGCCGGAAGTGCATCAGGAAAACGACAAGAAGGAGAACAACCATGTCTGATGCTGTAAAAAAAGTCGTGCTGGCCTATTCCGGCGGCCTGGATACATCGGTGATTTTAAAGTGGCTCATCGAAACCTATCACTGCGAGGTCGTGACGTTTTCCGCGAACATCGGTCAGGATGAAGACCTGGACCAGATTCGGGATAATGCCGCCCGTACCGGCGCCTCCAAAGCGTATGTGGAGGATTTAACCGAAGTCTTTGTCCGCGATTATGTGTTTCCGGCGTTCCGGGCCAATGCCGTTTATGAAGGGCAGTATCTGCTGGGAACATCTCTGGCCAGGCCCCTGATCGCCAAACGTCAGATGGAAATCGCCGCGATCGAAGCCGCGGATGCGGTCAGTCATGGCGCCACCGGGAAAGGCAACGATCAGGTGCGGTTCGAGCTGACCTATTTCGCCATGAACCCGCATATCCGCATCATCGCCCCGTGGCGGGAATGGAACCTGACATCGCGCACCGCGCTGATGGACTTTGCCCAGAAACACGGTATCAAGGTGCCCACCACCCCGGCCAAACCGTACAGCTCCGACTGGAATCTGCTGCACATCAGCTATGAGGGCGGTATTTTGGAAGACCCCTGGAGCGCGCCGCCGGACGATATTTACACGCTGACCGTCTCTCCGAAGGATGCTCCGGATCAGGCTGAAGTCGTTGAAATTACGTTCGAGCAGGGAAATCCCATAGCTGTCAACGGCCAGGTCCTGTCTCCGGCCATGCTGCTGCGCGAGCTGAACCGGCTGGGAGGCAAGCATGGCGTGGGCCGCGCGGATATTGTGGAAAATCGCTTTGTCGGTATGAAATCCCGCGGGGTCTATGAAACGCCGGGCGGCACCATTTTGCGGGCTGCGCACATGGCCATGGAATCCATCACGCTGGATCGGGAAGTGCAGCATCTGCGGGACGGCCTGATTCCCCGGTATGCGGAGATGGTCTATTACGGCTTCTGGTTTTCTCCGGAAATGCAATTGCTGCAAAATCTCGTGGACGATACCCAGAAAAATGTCAGCGGTGTGGTGCGCCTGGAGCTCTATAAAGGCAACTGCCGTGTGCTGGGGCGAAAATCGGATCGTTCGCTGTACCGGATGGATTTTGCCACCTTTGAGGATGACTCCGTGTATCGTCAGAAGGATGCAGAAGGATTTATCCGTCTGAATGCGCTTCGACTGAGAATTCAGAGCATGCTGAATATGAGAGATTATCATGATTGAAAAACCCTGGGAAGGAAGATTTACCGAAAAGACAGACCGGAGTGTCGAGCTGTTTACCTCGTCCATCCATGTGGACAAGCGGCTGTACGCCTATGATATTGACGGCAGCATCGCGCACTGCAAGATGCTGGCGCACACCGGGATTATCGCCTCGGAAGAAGCCGAAAAACTGATTGAAGGGCTTGGCGCCATCCGTCGGGAATTTCAGCGGGGGAAATTTGAATTCGATCACAGCCTCGAAGACATTCATATGCACATCGAAACGCGGCTTTTTCAGGAAGTCGGCAAGGTCGCGCAGAAACTGCATACGGCCAGAAGCCGCAACGATCAGGTAGCGCTCGACTCCCGCATGTATCTGAGAGACGAAACCCGCACCGTGATCCGTCTGCTGACGGCGCTTAATGCTGCCATCGTGTCTCTGGCCGAAGAACACATCGATACCATCATGCCTGGCTATACGCATCTTCAGCGGGCGCAGCCGGTGCTGTTCGCCCATTATCTGCTGGCGTATTTCGAGATGTTCATGCGGGACAGCGCCCGTTTCTGCGACTGTTTCAAGCGCATCAATGTCATGCCGCTCGGCAGCGCCGCCCTTGCGGGCACTACCTATCCGATTGACCGCCATTATACAGCGGGTCTGCTTCAGTTTCCTGAAGTATCCGCCAACAGCATCGATGCGGTTTCAGACAGGGACTTCATGATAGAATTTCTGTCCTGCGCCAGCATCTGCATGGTGCACTTCAGCCGGCTGTCTGAAGAAATGATTTTATGGTCTTCCACGGAATTTGGTTTTATTGAACTTCCGGATGCGTTTTCGACAGGCAGCAGCATCATGCCGCAGAAAAAAAATCCGGATGTCCCGGAACTGGTGCGCGGCAAGACCGGAAAGGTTTTTGGAGACCTGATGGCGCTTCTGACCGTGATGAAGTCGCTGCCGCTGGCCTATAACCGGGATATGCAGGAAGATAAGCCCCTGCTGTTTGACGCGGTGGATACCCTGAAAGCCTGCATCGAGATTTATACGGCCATGACGCCCAAACTGAAAATCCGGAAAGACCGGATGTATCAGGCCAGCACCACCGGTTTTTTAAACGCTACAGACCTTGCCGATTATCTGGTCGGAAAGGGAATGACGTTCAGGGAATCGCACAGTTGCGTCGGAAAAACGGTGGGATATGCATTGAATCACGGAAAAGAGCTGCATGAACTGACGCTGGATGAAATGAAATCGTTTTCCCCCCTGATCGCCGAAGATATTTTCAGTGTTCTGACGCCTGAGCAGATGATCCAGCGCAGAACATCGTTTGGAGGCACTGCGCGGGAAAATGTCAGGGCTGCGATTCAAACCGCCAGACAGAGGCTTGCCGATGCCGCATGTCCGTAACGCCGGAAACGCAGTTTTGCTGAATCTTGTGGCTGCGGCTTTGGTCCTGCTGTGTCTGTGCGCCTGCGGCAAAAAAGGCTGGCCGTCGCCCCCGAAGGTCATACCACCCCAGTCGGTGACGGATTTGCGCAGCCGGGTCAGCGGTCTTCAGGTGGAGCTGCTCTGGTCTGTGCCGCCGGTTGCGGACGGTGCGGAGCCGGCGACGCATTTTTTGGTGCAGCGTTCGGTGGACCCGGTTTCTGAAACCTGCAAGGGATGTCCGATTCTTTTCACCCGGATTGCGGATATTCCGGCGACCTCTGAGCACACGGTAACCTGGCAGGATACGATTCAAAAGGGATACCGCTACCGTTATAAAGTCGTCGGTTATTCAGGGGGCGGCCTTGCCGGCAAGGATTCAAATATGATTGAAGTCATTGGAGAGTAGCGATGCATCATTTTCAGTACCGCGGCAATGAACTCTATTGTGAGGATGTTCCGATTCAGGCCATCGCCCAAAAGGTGGGAACGCCGTTTTATCTTTACAGCCATGCTACACTGACGCGGCATTTCAAAGCGTTTTCAGATGCCTTCGAAGGGCTGGACCGTCTGGTGTGTTTTTCGGCGAAAGCCAACACGACCCTGGCGGTTCTAAAACTTCTGGCGGGTATGGGCGGCGGTCTGGATATTGTATCCGGCGGTGAGCTGTACCGGGGGCTGAAAGCAGGATTTCCGCCGGATCGCATCGTGTATTCGGGAGTCGGCAAGCGGATGGATGAAATCGATTTTGCCCTGAAGACCGGAATCCTGATGTTCAACATCGAATCCCTGGAAGAGCTGGAGATGATCCAGCAGCGGGCAATGGCGCTGGACATCAAGGCGCGGATCGCCATCCGGGTCAATCCGGATGTGGATCCCAAGACCCATCCCTATATTTCAACCGGCCTCAAAAAGAACAAGTTTGGCATTGATACGGAAAATGCGTTGCTGGCCTACCAGAAAGCCAGCCGGATGTCGCATATCACCGTGGTGGGAATAGACTGCCATATCGGCTCACAGATTACCGAAATCCGGCCTTTTGAAGATGCGCTGAAAAGCCTGAAAGACCTGATTCAGACTCTGAAAAATCAGGGAATTGATATCCGGTATATAGACATGGGCGGAGGGCTTGGAATTACCTACCACGAAGAAGCGCCGCCACATCCATCCGAATATGCCGCCGCCATTGCCAGAGTATTGGGAAATTTGAAGATACGGCTGGTGCTGGAGCCCGGCCGGGTCATTGTCGGAAACGCTGGAATTCTGGTTTGTCAGGTGCTGTATCGCAAGACAGGGCCGGCCAAAGAGTTTGTCATCACCGATGCCGGCATGAACGATCTGATACGCCCCATGCTGTATCATGCCTATCACGAAGCCCTGCCGGTGGTGCGTTCCGATCGGGAATCTTTTACTGCGGATATTGTGGGGCCGATATGTGAATCCGGAGATTTTCTGGCGCAGGACCGCACCATCGGATATGTTCAGAGCGGTGATCTGATGGCGTTCATGAGCGCGGGCGCCTACGGATTTGTGATGTCATCCAATTATTGTTCCCGGCCGCGGGCCGCGGAAGTCATGGTCAGAGGAAATCGTTTTGAAGTGATCAAACAGCGTGAAACCTTCGAAGATCTGGTTGCCGGAGAATCGGCGCCGGACTGGATCAACGGCTGAAGAGTAAATACCTATGGAATCTATACAGTTTTGTAAAATGAGCGGCTGCGGCAATGACTTCATCATCATTGACAACCGCAGACCGGTCATAGACGAAAAGACGCTTTCCGAGTTCATTATCGGCGTGTGCCGCCCAAAGATGTCGGTGGGCGCGGACGGAGTGATTCTGATTGAAAATTCGGATACCGTGGATTTCAAGTGGCGCTTCTACAATTCCGACGGCAGCGTTGCGGAAATGTGCGGCAATGGCGCCCGGTGTGTGGCGCGGTTTGCTTACTTAAATGGCATCACTGGCCCTGAGCTGGCTTTTGAAACATTGGCTGGCGTCGTGTCCGCGTCGGTCTCTGAAACGGGGTTGGTCAAAATCCGGATGACCGATCCTTTGAATTTGGTGTTAGATCGGACAATTAGCCTGAAAAACGGAAATTTTGAGATCGGCAGCGTCAATACAGGCGTTCCCCATGCCGTAATGATGGTGGATGATGTGAACGAGACCCCAGTCAAGGAACTGGGGCGGGAAATCCGCTTTCATGCAGATTTTGCGCCCGTCGGTACGAACGCCAATTTTGTGACGGTGCTGCCGGATCACAAGGTTGCAATTCGAACTTACGAACGCGGGGTTGAAGACGAAACTCTGGCTTGCGGCACCGGATGCGTCGCCGGCGCTTTAATCACTGCAAACAAATGCAACTTGACGTCTCCGGTAACGATGCAGACGCGCAGCGGCGGCTGCCTGAACATTTATTTCAACCATCATGACAATATCTATTCCGATGTCTATCTGGAGGGAGATGCGCGGGTGATTTATCGGGCGGAACTTTCTGACGAAGCCTGGCGCTGAGAATCCTGTTTTTAAAATCCTTCGCGGATATGATATGTTATTCCATCTTGCTTTCAAAATGACATTCCAGCAAGCATTCGGACTGAGACCGCGAAAGCAAGCGAGCAGCGATGAGACTGTACATTCAGTACGCCGAATCGCAGTACAGCGAAGCTGACAAAGGAATCCGTTTGAATGCGAACTGGAATCAGATATACGAACAAGGATAACGCTATGACATTTATGATTGAAAAATCTGATCGACTGAAAGCTCTTCCCCCTTATCTTTTCAAGGAAATTGACCGTCAGAAATCCGAAGCCCGTAAAAAAGGGGTGGATATCATCGACTTAGGCGTCGGAGATCCGGACATGCCGACCCCGCCGCATATCATTGAAGCGCTGTGTAAAGCGGCGCGGGATCCGGCCAATCACCGGTATCCCTCATACTCCGGCATGGTCGCCTTCAATGAAGCTGTGGCCGCCTGGTATCAAAAACGGTTTCAGGTGACGCTGTCCCCGGAAACCGAAGTCGTCACCCTGATCGGTTCCAAAGAAGGCATCGCCAATATCCCGCTGGCGCTCATCAATCCGGGAGATGTTGGTCTTGCCACCAGTCCGGGATATCCGGTTTACAACACGGGCATTCAGTTCGCCGGCGGCCAGACGTGGTTTATGGACCTCTATAAATCCAACCAGTTCCTGCCGGATCTGTCCGCGATACCGGATGCGGTTGCGGCTAAAGCCAAGCTGATGTTTATCAACTATCCCAACAACCCTACGTCCGCGGTGGCAACTTCGGAATTTTTCAAGGATGTGGTGCGTTTTGCGGAAAAGCATCACATCATCGTCTGCCATGACGCTGCGTATTCTGAAATGGCGTTTGACGGATACCGGCCGCCCAGTTTTCTGGAGACCGACGGCGCGAAAGACGTGGGCGTCGAATTTCACTCTCTGTCCAAAACCTATAACATGACGGGCTGGCGTATCGGATTCGCCGTAGGCCGCGCCGAAGTCATTCAGGCGCTGGGGCAGGTGAAAAGCAATATCGATTCCGGCGTGTTTCAGGCCGTTCAGTATGCGGGCATTGCCGCGCTGGAAGGCGATCAGGATTGTGTTGCGGCGATGAACCTCGAATATACCCGGCGCAGGGATATTCTGCTGGCAGGTCTTCGGGAGGCGGGGCTTTCAGTGGAGACGCCCCGCGCTACTTTTTATGCGTGGATCGAGGTTCCCAAGGGATATACGTCCGCGTCATTTGCATCGCATCTGCTGACCCAGGCCGGAATTGTGGCAACGCCGGGGAACGGATTCGGCGCGCCGGGCGAAGGATATATCCGAATGGCGCTGACGGTCAGTGTGGAACGGATGAAAGAAGCGGTCGCCAGGATTCAGTCCACAGGGTTCTGAAAGACGATGCTGCCGCATATCGCTTATATCGGCGTTGGGTCGAACCTGGGAGACAAGGCGGAAAACTGTCTTCGGGGGATAAGGGCGCTGACATCCGGGGAGCATTCCCGCTTAACCGGGCGTTCGAAGCTGTATCGCACCGAACCGGTCGATTATCAGGATCAGGACTGGTTCGTCAATGCCGTTATCCGGATCGAAACCCGTCTGACTCCTTTCGAACTGCTGGAAATGCTTCAGGGCCTTCAGAGAAACGCAGGCCGCATTCAGGATACGGTCCGGTTCGGCCCCCGTGTTCTGGACATGGATATCCTGCTGATCGACGATGAGATCATCGATCAGCCGATGCTGACGGTGCCGCATCCCCGGATGCATTTAAGGCGCTTTGTGTTGCAACCGCTTTGCGATATCGATCCTATGCTGCGCCATCCGGTATTGCACCAGACGGTTCAATATCTGCGGGATCATCTGCCGGACGATGAAAACCAGGGGGTGTGGGAATTGCCATGATAATACGCATCATTTTGCTCATCGCCATCGGGTATGCAGGATTTCGGCTCTTGAAATCCTGGGTTGTAAAACATATAACCATGTCCGGCATGACCGGGAATTCTCCGTCTCAGGGAAGCGTCGATGATATTCTGATTCAGGATCCGGTCTGTAAAGTATATTTTTCAAAAAAAACCGGCGTGCATTTGTACAGTAATGGCAAAGACCTCTATTTCTGCAGTGATGCCTGCCGGCAAAAATATATTTCCGAAAATAAACCGTCGTAACCTTCTGTGCAAAGCCCGGGGTTACGGCGTTCCGAGGTTTTTCCGATACATCGGGAAGCAAGCGGGCTATACCTTTAACGTAATATAAGGAGCAGTCCAGTGAAGTTTTTTCTTGATACGGCAAATGTCGATGAAATCCGTGAAGCCTGCAGCATGGGGATGGTGGATGGCGTTACCACCAACCCGAGCCTGATTGCCAAAGAGGGGCGGGATTTTGAAACGGTGATCCGGGAAATCTGTGAAATCGTGGAAGGGCCGGACATCATACCGGTCAGCGCCGAAGTGATTCGTCTGGATCTGGAAGGGATGCTCAGCGAAGCCCGTCATCTGGCGGAAATCCACAGAAATGTCGTGGTCAAGATTCCCATGACGGTGGATGGCATCAAGGCCACCCGGATTCTCTCGCGGGAGGGCATTGACACCAATGTCACCCTGGTGTTTTCGCCGCTTCAGGCGCTGATGGCCGCCAAGGCGGGCGCCACGTATGTCAGTCCGTTCATCGGGCGTCTGGACGATATTTCTCAGGAAGGCATGACGCTGGTCGAACAGATCGTCCAGATTTTCCACAATTATGCGTTTCACACCCAGGTTATCGTTGCCAGCGTGCGAAATCCGCTGCATGTGCTCGAATCGGCGCTGATGGGGGCCGATATCGCCACGATTCCCTTCAGCGTCCTGGGCAAATTCGCATCGCATCCACTGACAGACAAAGGTATTCAATCCTTTTTAAACGACTGGAACAAATTTCAGAAATGTTGATAGACAGACTACGGTCAAAAACACCGGCGGCGCTTTTAAGCCATCCCAATTTCCTGACGATGTGCAGGGTTGCTGCGGTGCCGGGCATTATTTTGCTCATGCTTCGCCCCAACCGGTTCACCTCTTTTATGGCGGCGTTCCTGTTCAGCGTGGCGGCTATCACCGATTATTTCGACGGTTTTTTTGCCCGCACACGGGGGTTGACATCCCAATTCGGCAAGCTGATGGATCCGCTGGCCGATAAACTCCTGGTGTCTTCAGCGTTCATCATGCTGGCCTCCTGCGGCTGGATACCGGGATGGATCATCTGTATCATCATCGGCCGAGAAATCGCCATTACCGGACTTCGGAATGTCATGGTCGAAAACAACGAGGATGTCTCCGCTTCAAATCTGGGCAAATATAAAACCGGTTTTCAGATTGCCGCCGTCATTCCGCTGCTTATTCACTATCCGTACTGGGGATTTAATTTTCACGGAGTGGGCATGTTTTTCCTGTGGGGCGCGCTGATTTATACAATATGGTCGGGTGTGGACTATGGATACCGGTTCAAACATTTCCTGATTTAGGCAAAAAAGAGTTGACAATCCGGGCTGAAAAAGTTAGATAGGTGGCGCTTATGAGCGGGAATAACTCAGTGGTAGAGTGCAACCTTGCCAAGGTTGAAGTCGCGGGTTCAAATCCCGTTTCCCGCTCCATTTTTTTTGGCGGCATAGCCAAGTGGTAAGGCAACGGTCTGCAAAACCGTTATACATCAGTTCGAATCTGATTGCCGCCTCCATACAAAAATCAGAGTGATCAACGGCTGAATTCTATATTCAGCCGTTTTTGTTTGTGAAGTTTTCCTTAAAATTGCCGGGTGTTCATTGACAGTCGATGATCGCCTTCATTTTCTCCAGGAAGATATCGCGTGTAAATAGTTTGGCTCTTGCTTCACAAGCAGACCGCATTTTCAGAGCCCGTTCAGGAGTCAAATCCTGAACAGCAGCCATGATGGCATCAACTGTCGGTGGCGGGTCAAGCAGAATACCTGTTTTATTGGGCGCAATGGTTTCCAGAAGCCCGCCTTCAGCGGTTCCTATTACCGGCTTCCCGGCAGACATGGCTTCTACCGGTGAAATGCCGAAATCTTCATCTATCGGAATATAAATAGCAGCGATGGCATCGCCGATCCACTGCCTCAACTGTTCTTCTGTCTGCCAGCCAGTGAATCGAATGTTGGGTGCATCTGCAGCAAGCCTGCGCAAACGTTTTATTTCCGTTCCGCTGGATGTCACCACTAATTTCTTATCAGGCATTCGCCGAAAAGCATTGACAATCAAATCGACCCGTTTGAAATTTTCCAATCTGGCTAAAGATAGATAATAATCTTTCTGCCCTGTCCAATGAAACCGATCTGTATTCACCGGTGGATGAATTACGATTGCTGATCGTCCCAGATATTTTTCAAGTCGCTTTTTCACATTGTTGGAATTGGCAATAATGATATCCATGTGAACCAGCGCTCGTTGATACTTGTTTCGCATCAGCAATACCAGTCCGTAAAATGCAGGTCGGAACGGCAGCGGCAGCAAAGAGGCATAAAACTCTTTCAAATCATAGGCAAAACGAGGAATCGTGTGGCAGTACAGCAGGTTAGCGCCTGTCGGATGATTGTGTATGGCAAGTGGTGCATATATCCCGCTGAAGAGTATCCAATCGTATGTATTTAAAAAAGTCGTCTTTTTCTCAAATGCCCACATCACTTTCAGAAGTCTCCAGACCGGTATCTTGGATGCTGCATTCAAATCCAGAAAACCGGATTTTGGCAGTGCGCCGTCCGGAAAGACGGTTTTATCCCAGAATGCGCAGCATAGCGGTACTTCCGGTAACGATTCCAGCAGGGTGAATGTCAGCATTTCAGCCCCTCCCCTTGCAGAAAGAAAATCATACAGCATTATACCTTTTGGGTCTGCCATCTTCCAATTCCTCCCAACAGCCCCAGCAGCAATAATGCTTCTGTGGCAATGGTCATCCAAATTACGTCCAAAAATGACCAATTGTTACGAAGCCGTCTTAATTACTCTGTCATGAATCGGACACGCAGCACACAGAATTAGGTGTCCGTTTTTTACTTACCTTATCTATCCCATGGTTTCGCACTATCCTTGACATTTTATTTGGTTATCCATATTCTTAGCCGCTAACTTTTCCTTAAAAATCATTCAGCATATTTGCGATTATCCGTCAAGTTTTTAATTTTGTCAGAAGCCGAAGGCTCTATGCCGGAGAAGCTCTCGTCAAAAACGTGAAACTGGCAAAGGTCGATAATCGGCGCATGAGATTTTTAACACCAACGATGCGCAATCACTTGTAACCGGCTTACAAGATGTCTGGAACGAAAATACCGTTGAAATTATTCAGATACCGGCAAGATAACGAGCGTAGATTGAGGTGAGCTCATGAGTTTATACGATCACGATTTTTATCAGTGGACACAGGAACAGGCAGCTATTAAAGGCTGGCGCGCTGGCGCAAAAAGCATCACAGATGCCTATGATCTGGCAATCTTCAAGCCGTTATTCTTTATCAATACTACTATGCCGTTACCACTCAGCCACTTTTGCTGGAAGATCTTTGTGAATTTGGAATCGATATATCCTCTGCAACTTATCATATTGATTTTTTTAACGGTTTGTCCGCTAAGGCGCTGGAGCGCACGGATATAACTACTGGGGCTAACTCTTATGGGGCACCAACCGACTACCCCCTTTCTCAAATTCAAAAATCAGGTCAGACCCATTACCCAGTGCTGTACCCACTGACAGAAAATCTTGATCAACTTTGAAACGTCGCGCCTCATATGGTTTGAAGCTGCGTTTTTCCACCTGCCCATTTCAACAGCGAATAAACAGGTGGTGGTGCTATGTATTTTGAGGCATATATACTGCAGTTCCCATGGTTACGCACCCAAACAAAATTCTGATTAGCTGATGTTCTTTTCTTTGGCGATTTCTGTATAAACGGAATTTGGAAATTCCGCGACAATCTGGGCGAACAGGGTTTTACTCTTTTCTTTATTACCCATTTTTTCATAGATGGTCGCCAGGTTGAACAGACTCACGTCCTTCTGGGAAGCATCCGGCGATGTATTAAGCATCTCAAAATATTTCAAGGCGTTCGGATAATCTTTTTTCTCTTCGTAGGCATAACCCAGACCGCTCAACACCATGTTTTTATAAAATGGCATATCGCCAAACTTTTTCAGCGCAACCTGATACAGGGAAACGGCCCGATCATACTGACCCGCCCGAAAACAGATATCAGCGAATTCAACGGCGGCGATTTGTCCCATACGCCTTCCGGAATAATGATCGACAAGCTGTGAAAATGATTTTTCAACGGCCTGATACGCTTTGACCGGATCGTTATCGGCTTTCATGGCGACCTCGTACTGATTCAGGTTTTGAGCCAGCAGCGCCGACGCCCGGTTGTCAGCGTTGCGGATATAGGTGTGAATTCCGACAGAGACAGCCACGATTACCAGTATGCCGATAGCCGCGATCGACACTATCTGCGTATGATCTGTAGCCCATTGAATCAGCTTGCTGCTGACGGTCATGAATTCATCGGGTTCTTTAAGCAGTTTTTTCCGGTTGACCTTCTGCACCATTCTAAATCTCCTTTACGTTTTAAAAAAAGTCCGGATACAGCGTGTTATGCTGATTTTTTCGTCTTTACAAAAGCTCCCGAATTCTGTCCCAACCTGCATCCGGTATGCTTGCGCCGACCACCTGACAGACCTCATATCCACAGGCGGATGCAATTTTTCCGCAATGCGCCAACGGATATTCACGAACCAGCCCAAACAAAAAACCGGACGCCCAGAGATCGCCAGCGCCGGTGGTATCCACGACACAACCACTTCCTGCGGGATCGACCTTCAATACACGGCCATTTCGGGCGATATAACTGCCGCGGGCGCCGACCTTTAGCACAGCGATTTCCGCCCTTTTACCAAGGCTCTCAATCATCTCCTGCTCATCAGAGCATCCGGTAAACGCCTGGGCTTCGTCTTCGTTGGCGATCAGAATATCCACGTAGGTATCCACAATCTGATCCAGCAGCGGTTTGTTGGCCTCGACCACCGTGAAACTGGAAAGGTCCAGAGAAATGCGGGCGCCGGATTTCTGCGCCAGATTCAATGCCTGTAAAATAAGCGCGGGATTGAACAACAGATATCCTTCGATATGCACCACCGCTGCGCCATCAAAACAGGTTTCCGCAATTTCCTCCGGATGGATTTCAGAGGACGCCCCCAGACAGGTCAACATGGACCGCTGGGCATCCGGAGTGATGATTGAAAGCACCCTTCCGGTTCGGGAAGGCGACTGAAGCAGCCAAGGCTCCACCCCGCTTTCGATCAGGCCCGTTTCAAAAAAAACGCCCATAGGGCCTGCCCCGCGCTTTCCGACAAACCGTGATGACCCGCCCAATCGGGCGACGCCGATCGCCGTATTGCACGCCGATCCGCCCGGAACGACACTGGGAGCGGCATTCATATCCGAAAGAACATTTTCAATAACCGCATGATCCACCAGCGTCATACCGCCCTTGACGGCACCGGATTTCTGCACAAAATCGTCGGATGCATGCGCCAGAATATCCACCAGCGCCGAACCGATACTGACAATTACCCGCGTTGTATCTGTTTTCATTTTATATCACCATACCATTGTGTCCTGAACCCAGCCTTTATCGCCGTCCGCATGCTCCACGAGAAGCCATTTACCGCTGCGTTTTACCACCTTGAACGGAATGCCGGCGCCGATAGTAAACAGCACCTTGGCGTCCGGCTTTGGTTCCGCCCTGAAAATACACTTCGGCCTGGAGGTGATCACTGTTTCGGCAGCGCCGACCAGTGATTTATACACCCAGCCTTCATCACCTTCAAAATCTTTGATTAAATACCAGTCGCCGGATTTTTTGACCAGCAGGAACGGATAATATTTCTCCGCCCTCCAGACGACATCGAAATTATTACCTGCGCCGGCGCGGATTTTGGCTTCCTTGGCGGAAACCGACAAACGCTGTCCGGCATACGCCGCCGCACTGCACATCAACAGACAGGCCACCAATCCCCAGCGCCACATGATTCTGATTCTCATGCCCCCTCCGTATCGCACCTCGTCAAAATCCCAAAAACCGCCCGCCATGATATACCAAAAACGCCATCACCCATGCCAGCGATGTGCTGTACCCAATACTGAACGCCGTCCATTTCCAGGATCGAAGCTCTCTGCGAATCGTGGCGATGGTAGCAAGGCAGGGCAGATAGAGCAAGACAAATACCAGCATGGAAACAGCGGACAGCGGCGTCATATCTGAAGACGCCAGTGCCGTGCGAAGCGCCTCGGTTTTATTATCACCCCTGGCGACATAGAGAATGCCCAGGGTGCTGACAACAATTTCCTTGGCTACAAAACCACTCAGAAGCGCCACGCTGCCGCGCCAGTCAATACCGATCGGCGCAAATACAGGGGCCAGCAGTTTACCTAGTTGCCCCATATAGGATTTTTCCACATGCTCAGCCTGCATCTGCCCTTTGATGTCATCCATGGCGGCGGCGGTCTCTTTTTCCAAAGTCCTCCGGGCTGCCGCATCCCCTGGCATCTGAAGCGCCCCCCGGCTCTGGAGGTTCTGGATTTCAGCTTCATAGTTTCTGGAATATTCGATATGTCGCGGAAACGCTGAAAGCGTCCAGATAACGATGGAGCCAATCAGTATAATATTTCCCATTTTTTTCAGGAACATTTTGCTGCGTTCCCACATGTGAATCATAACGCTTTTAGCCATGGGAATCCGGTATGGCGGCAGTTCCATGACAAACGGCGCATCCAGCCCTTTGAGCAGCGTTGTCCGCAGCAACCGTCCTGTAATGATAGACAGAACAACCCCTGTCAGATAAATAATAAAAATCACGGTGCCGGCTCTTGTGGCAAAAAATGTACCGGCCAATACAATATAGATGGGCAATTTGGCCGAACAGGACATGAACGGTGTAATCAGAATGGTCAGAATACGGTCTTTTTCACTTTCCAGTGTTCGGGTCGCCATAATGGCCGGAACGTTGCATCCGAATCCCATGAGCATGGGAATGAACGATTTTCCGTGAAGACCGATGGCGTGCATGATTTTATCCATGAGAAACGCCGTCCGGGCCATATATCCGGTATCCTCGAACAGGGAAATGCAGAAAAACAGAATGAGGATATTGGGCAGAAATACGATAACGCTGCCGACACCGGCAATGACACCGTTTAACAGCAGATCCTTGAACAGTGAATCGGGAAGATGCATTTCCAGCGCCGCAGACAGGGCGTGGACGCATGCCGTAATCCACTCCTGGGGATACTTGCCGACGGAAAATGTCAACTGAAACATGCCCCAGATAAAAAGAATAAAAATCGGAAAGCCGATGAACCGGTTGGTCAGCACCAGATCGATGTTTCGGGAAATATCCACCCGCTGCCGGGCGGATGCCGTAACCGCTTCCTTGACGATGCCGGCGATAAATCCATAGCGCTCATCAGTCATGATGATTTCAGGATCGTCATCGAAACGATCCGTGATATATTGTCTGGCCAGGCGGATCTGCGCCTCAAGCGCCTGCTGATGATCTCCGGAAAGAGAAAGAATGCGTTCATGAACGATTTTATCGTCTTCGATCAGCTTGACCGCTGTCCAGCGTTCACTGTAAGGCAATTTTTCCGGAAGCACCTGATGAATGAAATTCTGAAGATCGGCCACCGCCGTCTCGATATCCGGACTGTAATGCACCTTACGCCCCTCGGGGGTCTGCCGGGTATTTTCCGCCAGCTCGATGGCTTTCTTCAAAAGGGCGTCCATTCCCTCGTTTTTATTGCCGACCGTAAACACCACCGGTACATCTAAAAGCTCAGACAGCTTGTCGGCATGAATCTTGACGCCCCTGGATTTAGCCATGTCGGCCATATTCAGCGCAAACAGCACCTTGCAGTCTATTTCCCGGAGCTGGGTGGCCAGATACAGGCTGCGTTCCAGATTGGATGCGTCAATGATATCGATCACCACGTCCGGATGTGCATCCAAAACAAAATTCCGGGCGACAATTTCCTCGATGGAAAACGGGGTGAGGCTGTAGGTTCCTGGAAGATCGATGATGGTCAGTTCATATCCGTGACGGGTAATGACACCTTCCTTTTTCTCAACCGTCACGCCGGACCAGTTTCCTACTTTCTGGTGAGCACCCGTCAGGTTATTGAAAATAGTTGTTTTTCCGGAGTTGGGATTGCCGGCAAGAGCGATGATCAGTTTTCGGGAATTCATGGCGGTGTTCTCGATGTTTCAGATGGGTTCAACCGTGATCTGGGCAGCTTCCTCAACCCGAAGCGAAAGGTGGTATCCTTTGACGATCAGTTCCAGCGGATCTTTAAGAGGGGCATATTTTTCAATATACACCTCTGTACCTTTGATAATGCCCATTTCAAAGATACGCCTTCGCAGGGCGCCACTACCACCAACGCGCACAATTCTGGCCTTATGTCCTTGTTTAATATCACTCAGCAGCATGAATTTCATCCATTTTTCCGACGGAAACGTTTTTCTTGTGAACCGGAATCACTCTGATTTTTTGCGCAAGACCGCGGCCTATCACATAACGCTTGAATCCCGCGGCAATAGCCATCTGTCCCTTGCCGATATTGGTGATGATCTGAACTTCATCGCCGACCCTGAGCCCCATGGACAAAAGGCGCATCCGAGCCTCTGAACCACAGGTGAAATCCTTGATCACGACGCGTTCGCCCTGCCGGGTCATGGTTAAGGGCATGATCTGGACATGATCTTTCATACATGCGGCGCAGATGCCATACAGCTCCATCTTGTGCTGCAACAGGTGAAACCCGTGAGATTCGGCGATAGTCAACTGAAGATTTTCCAGTTCTTCATTCTCGAATTCCACGATTTTGTTGCAGCGCATACAAATCATGTGGTCGTGATGGTGTCCCAGGTGGTGGTGTTCATAACGAATATGACCATCCTCAAAACGGTTTTTCTGAGCAAAGCCAAAACAACAAAGCAGCTTCAGCGTGTCCTGTACAAAATCCGGAGACAGTGACACGCCACTGTCTCCGATCATCGACGTCAGTTCTCCGACAGTGACATGATGTTCAAAATTCAAAAAGACCTCCACAACTTTCAGCCGATCTTCAAAACGATCTATGGCTTCCTGTTTAAAGAGTTTTGTGAACTGCTCTTTCTCTTGTCGGTGAAGCTGTTTCATCTGAAAATTCCTCCGGTGTAACCACAGAAACTAAGAACAGGACAATGTGTTGTCAACATCCCCTGTCACCGGGGCCCCGGAATGTCATAGGTCGTACACGATCCGCTGGCGCAGTTTCGGGTCTGACTGACGGCGCGGGCGTCGCCGCTGCCCGCAGAAACCGCAAAATTGGAACCGCTCATAATCCGTTCTACATCCCGAGAATCGCATTTCTCACATTTAAGCTCCACAGCTTCCTGCGTATTGGTAAACAATATCTCAAAGCATTCATTACACTTGAGACATCTAAATTCATAAATCGGCATTTTTTCTACACTCCTCTTTATCGCGATGACATCGTATTATAAAAATCGTTATCCGTATGAACGAACTACCCCAGCACCATCCGGATTTTTTCGGACAGCGCCTGAAGGGAAAACGGTTTCTGGATAAACGCAACCCCTTCATCCAGAACACCCCGGTGCGCAATAATATTGGCGGTATAACCGCTCATATACATCACCCGGACATCGGGCCGGATACGGGCGATCTGAAGATGAAGGTCTTTGCCGCTCATCTCCGGCATCACCACATCGGTCAGCAACAGATCGATGGGTATGATAGAGTTTTCAGCAAGTCTCAGGCATTCTTCCGCAGACTCGGCGCTCAACACCCGATAGCCCAGTTGTTTCAGCATGGTGCAGGTCAACTCCCGCACCATGGCATCATCCTCTGCAACCAGAATGGCCTCGTTTCCGCTGGCAGCGGGAACACCGTTGACACGGGCAGATACATCGATATTTTTTCCCTCGCCGCTGACCGGTAAAAAGATTTTAAACACCGTTCCATGCCCTGGTTCGCTGTAAACCCAGATAAACCCTTCATGCTGACGGATAATGCCATATACGGTGGAAAGCCCCAGACCCGTGCCTTTTCCCTTCTCCTTGGTGGTAAAAAACGGATCGAAAATTTTTCGCGTGGTATCGGCATTCATGCCAACGCCGGTGTCACTGAGAAGCAATTGCACATAAGCGCCTGGCGTGACATCCGGATGCTGGGAAACCATATAGGCGTCCAGCACCGCATTTTCGGTTCCAATCGTCAAAAGGCCCCCATCCGGCATGGCATCCTGAGCGTTGACAGCCAGATTCATCAAAATCTGCTCCACCTGACTGCGATCCGCCCGAATATTAGGGATGTCGGGATTCAGCTCCGGTTTGATCTGGATATCCTCTCTGAGCGTCCGTCGGAGCAGGCGAATAAAATCATCGATGACTCGGTTCAGATCAAGCGAATGGATTTCCAGCACCTGCTTGCGGCCAAAGGCCATAAGCTGCCGCACCAGGTCTCTGGCCCGTTCGCTGGTGCTGATGATCTGCCGGATATACCGTTTCGATGTGTCTTTCTGGGAACTATCCATAAGCAGCAGCTCGGAATATCCGATGATGGGCTGGAGCAGATTATTCAGATCGTGCGCCACGCCGCCGGCCAGAAGCCCCACCGATTCCAGCTTCTGAGCCTGGCGAAGTTGTTCCTGAAGTTTTTCTTTCTCCTGAACCGCACGCTTTAAATCGGTAATTTCAAAAACGGATATCAGGCCCGCGGGTTTTCCGCCATAGGTGATGGTGGCGCCATTTAATATCACCCATTTTTCGATACCGCCCTTGGCGATGATTCTGAATTCGTAGTTGGTGGAAGGCGTCTGACCGCTCTGCCTCGCCTTGCCCCTGGCCTCCACCAGCGGCCTATCCTCCGGATGAACGAACTCCCAGAAATTCATGTGGTAAAGCTCTTGAGCCGTATATCCGCAGATACGCTCTGCGGCCGGATTAACGTAGATATACCGGTCGTCCTGATAAATCAGAATGGCAAACGGAGAGGATTCGGCAAGGGTGCGAAATTTCGCCTCGCTTTCCCGCAGCAGGTTCTGGGCCTGAATCAGTTCCGTGATATTGCGTATGGTTCCGGAAATGCCGTCGGGTTTGCCATCAGCGCCGTACAGCACATGAGCATTGATGGATGCAAACGCCGGCGTTCCGTCTTTTTTCCTGAGCTGAAGCACATAATTCTGCACAAACCCCCGTGATACCAGGGTTTCAAGGAGGGTATCCCGGGCATCCGGATAAAGATAAATATCGCGCACCGGCCTGCCGATCAGCTCATCCGCACGCCATCCGGTAAGTTCCAGCACCGACGGAGACAGCACGCGGATATTTTCAGACATGTCGATCTCGTAATATAAATCCTCAAAAGATTCAAAAATCTGCCGGTATTTGGCTTCACTGAACACCGGCATGGTCGTTTTTATTCCAGAGAGGTCCTCAGCCAGGGTATCCGGCAAAAGGGAAGAAGCCTCTGGCTGCGGTTTCTGTATGTTCATATGACTTTCCGGTTTCATGATCGTCTGAATCTCACATTCCCAACAATTCCCGCGCGTGTTTCCAAACCGCGTCGGTAATGGTCTCCCCTCCCAGCATCCGCGCTAATTCCTGTACCCGTTCTTCCGGATTCAGCGGCTGAATGACAGTAGCGGTGCGCCCATCCTGCACATTCTTGCATATTCTGAAATGGTGGTTCCCGAACCTGGCGATTTGCGGCAAATGGGTGATACAGATCACCTGATGCGTCCGGGAGAGCGCCAGCAATTTTTTCCCGACAACCTCCGCCACACCGCCGCCAATGCCGGCGTCCACTTCATCGAAAATCACGGTTTCCACAGCGTCAGTAGCAGATAAAATGGCTTTCAGCGCCAGCACCACACGGGAAAGTTCACCGCCTGAGGCAATCTGGACAAGAGGCTTGAGCGCTTCACCGGGATTGGGAGAAATCATGAATACCCCGCGTTCCAGCCCCGATTCTGTCAACACTTTTTCATGACATACCCAGCAGGGCAATGTGAGGGCATCCGGAGACGCTCTTTTCAGCGCGACCTGAAACCGGGCGTGAGGCATTCGAAGCGCTGCGAGTTCCGCTTCTACCCGCTCGGCCAGACGGACAGCAGCAGCACTCCGCCGCTCGGACAATTCGCATGCCAGCCGGCATGTCCGTTCATGCGCGCAGGCAATATCCTTTTCGATACGGCTAAGCGCTTCCGAGAGGTGTTCCGTCTCCTGGAGCTCTGTTTCAATGGCGGTCAGCGCCGTCTGAACCGCTTCCAGAGAGCCGCCGTATTTTCGTTTGAGCTTGTGCAGAAAATCGATCCTGGCATCCACCACTTCCAGCTGATGGTCATCCATATCGAGCGTATTCAGGTAGTTCCTCAGATTTCCTGCCGTATCTTCAATCAAAAAGCCTGCTTCTGTCAACGTTTTTGAAAACGCCGACAGCGCGGCATCCACCTGCGACGCCTTGTCCAACATTCGGATGACTCCGGAAAGTTGCTCTGAAAGCGAACCGGCGCCGGCATATAATTTCTCGATGCTGTCATGAACCGACTGATACAGCATTTCTGCATGCTTGAGCTTAGTGCGTACAGTTTCAAGCGCCGAATCTTCATCCGGCAAGATAGCGGCATCCGCAATTTCTTTTTGTTGAAACATCAGCAAATCAAGGCGTTCGGTTTTCTGCTTTTCAGCGGCCTGCAAATGACGACGTTTCTGAACAAAAGATGTCAGCGACTGAAACTCCAACGCCACATCACGGAGCAATCCGCCAAGCCCTGCGAACTGATCCAGGATCATCAGGTGCTGCTCTTCTTTCAAAAGCCCCTGATGCGCGTGCTGGCCGGATATGGACGCCAGATTTTCCGTGACCGCAGATAACATCTGAATCGTGGCTAATCTGCCATTGATGTATATCCGGTGACGATCGCTCACAGAAATAACCCGGCGGATCAAAAGGCCGTCTTCCGGATTTAGGCCCTGTGACCGCATGGCGCCCGCGGCGCGGCTGTCCGGAGAAATGGCGAACATGGCTTCTATCTCCGCGGTATCCGCGCCCGCACGAATCATGGCAGCGCCGGCGCGATTTCCCAAAATGAGATTGACCGCCTGCAAGAGGATGGATTTTCCCGCGCCGGTTTCACCGCTCAGAATGGTCAGTCCGCTTGAAAAAGATACCTGAAGATCGTCAATAATCGCGAAATTTCTAATGGAGAGTTCTTGCAGCATAATCCGTACAAATCAAATTTGACGGCTTCGTAAAAAGTCCGCATGCTGCGTTGTGCCGCATCCTTCGTCATTGCAGCGTACCAAAAGTACGCTTCATTCCTCAGGACTTGCACGCCTTGCCTGCGAACTTTTTACGAAGCCGTCCGAACTTCGACTTTTTACAAAGACATCAAAATTCCTGACAGCTTCGTAAAAAGTCGTCAATTTTTGATGAGGTTGCCCGCATGCACCGCTATTTCAGTATCCGGTGAATATCCATTGGTCATCTGTAATATGGCTGTTTCGATTTCCCGGATGGGATATCCCATGATGGAATACATCTGGCCGCTATGTTCCATTGCCATGAAGATATTGCCCTTGATCCGGTATCCACTGTTCCATTCGATTCCCAAACTGCTGGAAGTTTCGTTAATGACCACCGGTTGTTTTTCACCATCCCGAACCAGGCATAGCGACAGCCCATCCGCCGGATTCAGCATCCATGCATCTCCGGTTTCCGTTGAAAAAAGCAGCAGTTTCCCCAGCGTGATGATGCGCGCCTCTCTTCCCAGCGCCAGTTGAACGATGGTGTTGACTTCCTGCTGGATACAGACATTTTTCGCAGCCTTGCAGCGGGACGTGGTATGAGGAGACGCTGCGCCGGATTTTTTCTTGCGTTTTCTCACTTGACCTCCTTGTTTGTTTTTTGCTTGACAACGTGTTATTTCACAATCCTGTGTGTATTGCAAAAAGATTTCACGCCAGATGTCAATCCATTTATGCTGTTTCAAATATCAAATTCAAGGAGGATGCGCCATATCATGTTCTGGAAACTCAATTTGAACATCCGCCAGAAGGTAATCCTGGGGCTGGCCATCGGCATGATGGCGGTAGCGGTAGTGGGGGGGCTGTCTTTCCGGTATCTGATGGAAATAGAGCAGAAAGAGCATCTGGTAGAGGTCGCCGATGATGTAAACAATATCATCCTTGAAATCCGGAGATATGAAAAAAACTTTCTCCTGTATGGATCAGTTCAAGATTTTAAGGCAAATCAGCTTTTTATCGAAAAAGGACTGGAAGCCATCCAGTCGATGATTCCGGGAATGCAGCGACTGAAGGGCATACCGCAACTGAACCTGATCGAAAGGGAATTTCTGGCCTATCAGTCTGTTATGGCGCAGATCGAAAAATGTCCTGACCAGAACCTGCGCCTGTGTCATCAGCAGCTTGAAGAAACGCTTCGGGAGCACGGCAAAAAACTTCTCGATATTTCCCATCAACTGGTCAGCTATGAACGCCAGCGCATCCTGACCATTATCAAATCATTAAAGAGTCAACTACTGATTTCCATCTTTTTGTTCATTATCACCGGATCGTTTCTGATTGCCATCGTGATGCAGAAAATTGTCCGCCCGCTGAAAGCCATCGAACAGGCAACCCTGAAAATCGCTCACGGCGATTTCAGCCACCTGCCGATTACCGGCAGCCCGGATGAAACTCAGCAGGTACTGGAGGCATTGAACCGGATGATATCCGAGCTTGAGAAACGTCAGGAACAACTCGTTCAGGCTCAAAAGCTCTCATCTCTGGGTATTCTGACGTCCGGCGTGGCGCATCAGTTAAACAATCCCCTCAACAACATCTCCACATCCTGCCAGATTCTGCTGGAAGAATTCGGACAGGGAGACATGGAATTCAAGCGCAGGATGCTGACCAATATCGAACAGGAAGTACATCGCGCCAGAGATACCGTCAAAGGGCTGCTGGAATTTTCCCGGGATAAAGAATTTGCGCTGTCGCCTCATTCGCTTAAGGAAGTGGTGGACCGTTCCGTCCGGCTGATGTCCAGCCAGATTCCGCCGGATATCGACGTGACGCGAGATGTGCCAAAAGACATGATCCTGAACCTGGACGCGCAGAAACTTCAGGAGGTTTTTCTAAACCTTCTGATGAATGCGGTTCAGGCCATTACACAGCCGCCCGGCCAGATCCGTATTTCCGCAAGGCCGGACATGAAAGCCGGGCTCGCAATCATTACGGTGGAAGACACGGGAGTGGGCATTCCGGAAGATCATTTCAACCATATTTTTGATCCGTTTTTTACCACCAAACCGGTGGGAACAGGCACTGGTATGGGACTTTCCGTGGTATATGGCATCATCCAGAAACACCAAGGCGTCATATCCGTTGAAAGCAGACTCGGCGAAGGCACCCGGTTCACCATCCGCCTGCCTTTGCAGCAATCCGCGTAAGGAGATACGGAATCATGCCGCAACGGATACTCATTGTGGATGATGAACACATCGCCAGGGAAAATCTGGGATATGTACTGCGTAAGGAAGGCTTTGAAACCGTTTGTGTGGACAGCGGCGTCAAGGCCCTCCAAGAGCTTGAAAACGGGAATTTCGATCTGGTGATGACCGATCTGCGAATGCCTGGCATAGATGGCATGGCCGTGGTGGAATATACTCGCGAAAAGCATCCGAATACGGAGGTTATCGTCATTACCGGCTATGCTACGGTTACCAGCGCGGTTGAGGCCATGCAGAAGGGCGCTTTTTATTATCTGCCCAAACCGTATCAGATTGACGAAGTGCGGGTTCTGGTACATCAGGCGCTGGAGAAAAAATCGCTCAAGCAGGAAGTTGCAGATTTAAAAAAACAGATCGGCTCCCAGGAGTCGTTTCCGCTTCTGATCGGTCAGAATCCTAAAATGGAGGCCCTGAAGGACACCATCGAGCAGATTGCCCCCACAGACTGCACCGTGCTGATTCTGGGGGAAACCGGAACCGGCAAGGAGCTGCTGGCAAAGACCATTCACCGGTTGAGCAGTCGTGCGTCTAAACGCTTTTTAGCTATCAATTGCGGCGCATTCAGCGAAGACCTTCTGGCCAACGAGCTGTTTGGTCATGAAAAAGAAGCGTTTACCGGCGCCAGAGGTATCCGTAAGGGATTGTTCGAATCGGTTCAGGGCGGAACGATTCTGCTGGATGAAATCGGCGATATGCCACTTTCCATGCAAGTCAAACTGCTGCGGGTGCTTCAGGAAAGAACATTGATCCGTGTAGGCGGTAATGAAGAAATTCCTATCGATGTCCGGATACTGGCGGCCACAAACAAGGATTTAAGGGCAGAGGTGGAAAACGGCGCTTTTCGCATGGATTTACTGTACCGGTTAAACGTCATTACCCTGAACATTCCGCCGTTGACAGAACGCAAGGATACGCTGGGACTGCTATGCCAGCATTTCATGAAGCGTTTTTCGGAAGCCAGAGGCAAACATGTGGATGACATGGCCCATGAAGCGATGGCAATTTTAATGAATTACGGATTTCCCGGAAATGTCCGGGAACTGGAAAATATCATTGATCGGGCCGTCACCCTGGCGGACAGCTCCCGGATTGAAGTCAAACACCTGCCGGCGGATTTGCAGCAACTGAAATTTCACATTCAGTGTCAGAGAAAAAGTGATTTTCTCACGCTCGAAGAAAATGAAAAATCTTATATCGCCTGGGTGCTGGATCAAGTCGGCAATAATAAAACCAAAGCCTCCGGCATCCTGGGTATCGATCGCGTTTCGCTGTGGCGGAAGCTGCGGCGTTATGGACTTGAGGAATAACTTCATGCATCAGAAAACATCCCGCGGGGCTACATTGTTTGCCGTCTGCACCGCATCCTTTCTCATGCCGTTTATGCTGTCCGGCGTCGGGGTGGCGCTGCCGACCATCGGAAGAGATATGGGCGCCAGCGCGGTTCAACTCAGCCTGCTGGAAACCACCTATATGGTATCCGTATCCATATTTCTTCTGACAATGGGCCGACTGGGCGATATTTATGGACGCCGTCGCATTTTTCATTACGGCATTGCGGCATTTGCCCTGACAGGAGGGCTGCTGTCTCAGGCATGGTCTATCGAAGTCATGATCGGGTTCCGATTTTTACAGGGAATCGGCAGCGCAATGATCGCCGCTACCGGCACGGCCATCGTCGTTTCCGTTTTCCCTCCCGAGGAGCGGGGAAAAGCTTTAGGAATCACGGTGGCGGCAGCATACGCGGGGCTGTCCTGCGGACCGTTTATCGCAGGTTTTCTGATCTCAGCCTTTGGCTGGCGCTCGCTGTTTTACCTGAGTGTACCGCTGGGCGTCATCATCTTCGCGCTGGTGAGCTGGAAACTGAGCGGAGAATGGGCTGAAGCCAAAGGAGAAACTTTCGACTGGGTAGGGTCTATGATATATGCATTCAGCATCATCCTGCTGATCACCGGCGCCGCCAATCTGGAAACCGGCCGTCACTGGTCCTGGTGGCTTCTGGGAATGGGTGTGACAGGACTTGGGCTGTTTGCTGCTGTTGAAAACCGCTTAAAATATCCGGTATTGAATGTCCACCTGCTGTGGGATAACCGGGTGTTCGCCCTGAGCAGCCTGGCTGCACTTCTCAATTATGCGGCAACTTTTGGAATCACTTTTTTCCTCAGCCTCTACCTGCAGTTCGTCAAAGGGATGTCCCCGCAGCATGCCGGTACGCTTCTCATTATCCAGCCCGTTGTTCAGACAATCGTCTCGCCATTGAGCGGCAGACTGTCCGATCGTTATCCTGCAGCACGAGTCGCAACGGTAGGAATGGCTCTGTGCGCCGCAGGTCTGGGCGTTGCCGCCACCATTTCCGCAGATACATCCTTAAGCGTGCTGATAGCTGTCTTCTTGTTTCTGGGCATCGGGTTTGCCGTGTTTTCATCTCCCAACATGAGCGTCATCATGGGCAGTGTATCGCTGCGACATCTGGGAGTTGCGTCCGGACTGGTCGCCAGCATGCGCTCTCTGGGTATGATGGTAAGTATGACCACCATCACGATTCTGCTGTCCATATTCATGCAGGGACATCCGGTTACCCGCGATACACAGCCTGCCTTTCTGATGACCATGAGAAGCGCTCTTATCTGCTTTTGCCTGCTGTGCCTCGCAGGCATTCTCTGTTCGCTGGGAAGACTGCGGGAAAACCCGATCCGTCAGAACTGAACACCGCTCTCAGGCGATCAAGCAATAACACGGTCAATAATCGACTGAATATCATCCGCCAGAACGATTTCCATGCCCTCACAAACCTCCGGATCCAGACCGTGGATATCTACATCATTCCGCCGGGGAAAAATGACGGTTTTAATGCCGGCGCGCTGAGCCGCCAGGATTTTTTCACGAATCCCGCTGATGGGTAGAATCCGGCCGTTGAGCGTCAGTTCGCCGGTCATGGCCACATCCCGCCGGGCGGGTTTCCGGGTGAGAAGCGATATCAACGCCATTGCTATCGTAATGCCTGCAGAAGGCCCATCCTTGGGAATGGCGCCGCAGGGAAAATGAATGTGAATGTCGTGGTCCCTGAAAAAATCAGGGGAAATTTGCAGCGCATCGGCATGGCTCCGCAGATAACTGAGCGCCGTCTGAGCAGATTCCTGAAGGACGTTTCCCAGAGAACCTGTTAAAATAAGCTGTTGGCCACCTTTCATCATCGTGGCTTCTACAAAGATGATTTCACCTCCCTGCTCCGTCCACACCAGACCCGTGGCAACGCCGATCTGATTTTCCGTTTCAGCAATTTCATGAGAATATTTACGAGGCCCCAGAAGCTGCGTCGCCATAATATCATCCACATCCACCACTCGGGTATTTTCCGGATTGTCCAGACAGATGCGGGCCAGTTTGCGGCAGATATTGGCAAACTCTCTCTCAAGGTTGCGCAGACCAGCTTCCTGGGTATAATCGCGAATGACCCGGACAATAGCCTCATCGGTAAATGTCAAACGGTCATGAGACAACCCATGATTTCTAATCTGCCTGGGAATGATATAGTTTCGAGCGATAACCCGTTTTTCATTTTCCGTATATCCCGAAAAGGGAATGATCTCCAGACGGTCTAAAAGCGGACCGGGAATCTTTTCCACCATATTGGCAGTTGCGATAAACATTACAGCGGAAAGATCGAAAGGTATGTCCACATAATGATCCACAAACTGCGCGTTTTGCTCCGGATCCAGAATTTCCAGCAGTACGGAGGCGGGATCCCCCCTGAAATCCTGACCGATTTTGTCCAGTTCATCCAGCATAAATACGGGATTTTTAACACCAGCTCGCTTGATTTCATTGATAATCCGACCTGCCATAGCGCCAACATAGGTGCGGCGGTGTCCGCGCAGCTCGGCCTCATCCCGGAAACCTGCCATGGAAAGGCGGATAAATTTACGCTCCAGAGCTTCCGCGATAGCTCTTCCAATGGAGGTTTTTCCGGTACCCGGAGGCCCTGAAAAACACAAAATCGGACTTCGGGTCATCAGGGTGCGCTTTTTCCTGTCCAGAACACTACACACCGTATCTCTCAGTTCATCCAGATTGACCGGTTTGGGAAGATAATGGGTAGCACCTTTTTTGAGAGCATCCACCGCGGAGCTGACCGTGGCAAATCCGGTGATCATGATGATATCCGTAAATGGCGAAACGCGCTTGACCGATTCCACCAGTTGCAGGCCATCCATTTTTTCCATTTTCAAATCCGTCAGAATCAGATCGAATTCGGTGCTCGACATCTTTTCAAGGGCGTCCATTCCGTTAACTGCCGTGGATACATGATAGCCCTCTTTTTTTAGAACATATTCAAGATTCGTACGCGCAATTTCTTCATCGTCCACCACGAGAATATGAAACGAACGGGTATTAAAAAGTATCCGCACAGCCAGAAATTCGAGGATACGATCCCGGACGTTTTTCAGTCCGTAATGCTGGGAAGTGAAAATGGTCTCAGCCCGTTGGATATCCAGATTGTCATTGGTTGTATGAGTCCAGGGTAATGATGTCAGAAACTCGATATAACTCAGCCCAATGCCATACTCCGGCGTCGAAGGATCTGTCTTGTCCAGCCGATCAAGTTCTTTCATCGCTATTTCGGCAACGGATTCCGGAAGCTGTCGCCGGACGGCAACCCGAAGTTTACCAATATCTGATTCCGGCAAAGCTGTCTCTTCTTCTGTCTTTTCAGGTTTTTTAAAAAAAATCATCCTATCCCCCTATCAGGTGTTGCATTCTGAAACTATCCGGCGTGTTTTTGTAACGATTTATATCTAATTGTTTTTATTTATAAATAAATATTTCATCATAGAACCGTTACAGAATGCAACGGTTCTGGATTTTTGTCATATTTTCTCTCACTAAATATATTTGTTTTTAATACAATAAGTTAAATATAAAATATAATTATGGCACTGTTCTTGTATATTTCTCTTTTCAAACAAATATTCGTTGTAATGTGTATCCTTAACAGAAGCCATCGGAAATAATCAATACCATGTTATTTCAACAACAGCCCAATACAGCGCCGTCAGAAGGGCGGAAAATTCTGGTTATCGGAAGGCCGGCCGGCATTACCGATATACTGGCGGATTACGCCCTTCAATTGGCTGAACGGCTTGAATCGAATTTGTTCGTTGTTGCCATCCTCGATGATATAAGAAGCAATGACAACGGTGGCGTCCATGAGACGGTGACCAGGGGGTCTGCAAAAGAAGCGCTTCGCCTTTTCAAACAAAAAGCCGCCCGAAAAAATATCCGCTGCAATGACGCTATTTGGGAAGGAAACATGGAAAAAGCAGCGGAATTTTTTCTGCAATCCGTCAAACGGACTGTTTTTGTGCTGACGGATTCCGAATATACTAAAAATCAACTATCCGAAGATATTACCATACCCGTTTTCAGTTTATCTACAACATATAACTTGGAGGGAACAACAATGGCCAGAGAAAACAAAGAACAACGCAAAAGTGATTTGAAAAAAACCATAGGATACGGGCTGCTGTCCGCCTGTCTCTACGGTTTGGTGTTCTGGAAGCCAGATACTGTCATGCACTATTTTACCAAAGGCGGCTTTTATGCAGCTCTGCCAGTAGCCACGGTTATCGTATTTTCATTCGCACATGGCGCATTCGCCAGCAGCCTGTGGTCGCTGATCGGCATCAAACCGTTAAAAAAAGACGCTTTGCAGCCGACCGACAGCAAATCCATCGGACAGAGCAAAAAACTTCAGAAAAGACCCCGCGCTTACGCTTATATCAATCCGTTTCATAAGATATAGGCGCTCTAAACCCCAGGCCGGTTTTTTTTAAAATCAGTGAATAAAATTTACGAATCTTATGTATAAAGGAGCAACATATGGACGTTACACAGTTTATCGATCTCAATATCGTTTCCGTATCATTTTTGTTTTTTGTCGGATTTGTTGGCGGACTGGTCAGCGGATTTATCGGTTCCGGCGGCGCATTTGTATTAACTCCCGGTATGATGAGTCTGGGTGTACCCGGCACGGTAGCCGTTGCCAGCAATATGTGCCACAAATTCCCCAAAGCCATGGTGGGCGCCTTCAAACGATTTAAATATGGCCAGGTGGATATCAAGTTAGGTCTGTTCATGGCAGCATCAGCGGGCATAGGTGTTCAACTGGGCATTCAGTTGCAGCGTTTCATTCTAAACAAATGGGGATCTGTGGGCTCAGATTTGTATGTCAGCCTTTCGTTTGTCGCTATCCTGATCGTTGTCGGTTCCTATGTTCTGTATGATGCCATGAAGTCATCGGCTTCCGGAGGTCAGGAAAAGGTGTCTTCTCTTGCGCAGAAGCTTCAGGCGATTCATCTGCCACCCATGATTCATTTCAAACGCGCTAATATCACCATATCATTCTGGTTTACGGTTCCTGTCGGTCTGGCTACAGGAATGCTGGCGGCCACCATTGCTGTCGGCGGATTTATAGGAGTTCCCGGGATGATTTATGTAATGGGCGTCTCCAGTATCATTGCCTCGGCATCGGAGCTGGTAATTGCTTTTACGATGGGCCTGGCAGGATCGGTCAACTGGGCCATGCACGGTATGGTTGATATCCGTCTGGTGTTGATCATTCTGGGAGGATCACTGATAGGAGTTCAACTGGGTGCTATCGGCACAACCTATGTCAAGGAAAGCATGATCAAGATTGTCATGAGCGTATTGATGCTGATGGTTGCTGTCAGCAGAATTTTTGCACTCCCAAAATACCTGAATCAACTGAATCTGATGTCCTTTGGGAATGCGTCTATCTCTATTCTGGAGAAAATCAGTTTTCTTTTCATGTGCCTGGCGCTTCTTGTCGCTGCCGCTATCATTCTCGGAGGCATGTGGAAGGCCAGAAAACCCGCCATGATGCTGAAAGAAAGTTTCAGCCAGGTTTAAAAAACTTTAACAGATTACGAACTCACTGTATTTTATATCAAAAAGGATAAAGGGGTCTTTTCTCGAAAGGGGAAAGACCCCTTTGTCTTTTTATGAACAGTGCGTTCATCAGGCTTGACGACTAAAAAATCCGTTTTTTACAAAACCATCATGCTTGATAAATTTGTAAAAATTCAATAAGATGTCATGCGTTATCAATTTATGAAATTTACGAGATATCATCAACTCTCATTTCACAAAGGAATATATTTATGCCGATCATTACAATTTCCAGAGGATCTTACAGCAGAGGCAAGGAAGTTGCCGAGAGCGTTGCCAAAAGGCTTGGGTACGACTGTATTTCCAGAGATATTCTGCTGGATACTTCAGAACTGTTCAATATTCCTCAAATCAAACTGGAAAGAGCTATTCATGATGCTCCGTCTATCCTCGACCGTTTCAGCGGCGGCAAGGAGCGCTATGTTGCTCTGATTCGGGCGGCTCTCCTTAATGTGCTGAAAGAAGACAACATGGTGTATCATGGTCTGGCCGGCCATTTTTTTCTGAGCGGAATTTCCCATGTTCTGAAAGTACGGATTATTTCCGACATCACAGATCGGGTGAAACTGGAAATGCAACGCAAAAATATTTCAGAATCTGAAGCCTACCGGACACTGGTCAAGGATGATGAACAGCGAAATAAATGGTCACAGTTTCTTTACGGTATCAACACCACGGATTCCCAGCTTTATGACCTGGTTATTCATATCCGGAAAATTTCTGTAGAAAATGCTGTGGACATTATTTGCAACACCGCCAATATGGAACAGTTCCAGGCCACCCCAAAATCCAGACTGGCTATGGAAAACCTGGCGTTGAGTGCGGAAGTCAAGGCTGCCTTGATCGAAATAAACCCAACGGTCGAAGTATCCGCAGATAATGGCAAAGTCTATGTGAAAGCTAAAATTTCAGAATCGCTTCAACAGGATATGGAGAAAACTCTGAAAGATCACATATGGGCGGTTCGTGGGGTTAAAGAGGTTCACATCAATATAACGCCGGTTGCATTCTACGTAGATTAGCAGCCGTTTAAACATTTACGGTCAGTTCTACACGCTGTTTCAAACCCATATCTCCCGTCAGGAAAATGAGATACATCAATGTGCAGACGGACCGGCTAACACAGCATCACAGAATATCTGTGATCATTTATTTCTGGAGGAATTTCATGTCCACAAAACGTATTCATAACTTTAACGCAGGGCCTGCCGCGCTTCCCCTTCCGGTTCTGGAAGAAATACAGGCGTCATTTCTGAATTTCAACGGATCCGGTATGTCCATTACAGAAGTAAGTCATCGTTCCAAATGGTTTGACGATGTCATCAACGATGCGGTTGTCAGAATCCGCCGTCTGCTCAATATGGATGAAACCTATCATGTGTTGTTTCTTCAGGGAGGCGCCAGCCTGCAGTTTGCCATGATTCCCATGAATCTGCTGCGAGACGGCGAATCCGCCGATTATGTAAATACCGGCACATGGGCTACCAAGGCCATTCAGGAGGCACAGCTTCTGGGAAAATCCGTCCGGGTGGCGGCGTCTTCCGAAGACCGTAATTTTTGCTATATTCCAGACCACATCCATTTCGATTCAAACGCGGTGTATGCGCATATCACATCCAACAATACCATTAAGGGTACCCAGTGGCCGATATATCCTGATACCCACAGCGTTCCGCTGACAGCCGACATGTCATCAGATTTCATGAGTCGGCCTTTTGATGTCAAACCCTTTGGACTCATCTATGCGGGCGCTCAGAAAAATATCGGTCCTGCCGGCGTTTGCGTCGTCATCATTCGAGATGATATGCTTAAACGCGCATCAGGCAACATTCCAACCATGCTCAAATACACGACCCATGCGTCCAAAAATTCCATGTACAACACACCGCCCTGTTTTGGTGTTTATACCATTCAGCTTGTCATGAAATGGCTGGAGGAAAGTATCGGCGGGCTTAAAGCCATGGACGCCATCAACTGTAAAAAAGCCTCCTGTCTATACAGCGTCATTGACGCCAGCAGTTTTTATAAAGGCACTGCCGACAAAAACAGCCGTTCGTTAATGAATGTTACGTTCCGTCTGCCTTCAGAAGAACTCGAAAAAAAATTCGTTCAGGAAGCGCTGATGGAAAATATGGGAGGCCTTAAAGGACATCGTTCGGTCGGTGGTTGCAGGGCTTCCATTTATAATGCCACAACGCTGGAATCGGTTCAGACACTGGCGGATTTCATGAAAACATTCGAACGCAAGAATGGATAATTCACGCAGCGTTTCGTGAAATTCATCCTCTTTGTCATATGGCGCTCTTTGTCCATGGGGCATAGCTCCTGCACGCCTCATGGACAAGGTGTGCGCACATCCGCCGCAGATAAAATCATTCAAAATATTCCTACACATTAAAGCGGAAATTGATGATGTCACCATCTTTAACTTCATAGGTTTTACCCTCCAGACGAAAGGTGCCTCGCTTTCTGGCTTCCGCCTGGGTTCCTGCAGCAATCAAATCCGTATAGGACAGTATTTCGGCACGGATGAATCCTTTTTTGATATCCGAGTGAATAACTTCGGCAGCATCCAAAGCCGATGTTCCCTTTTGAATTGTCCATGCCCTGACTTCATCTTCTCCAACGGTAAAAAAAGATATCAAGCCCAACAGCGCATAAGATTGTTGAATCACCCTGTCCATTGCAGAAGCCGTAATGTTGAACTCCGACAGAAATTCCTTGGCTTCCTCCTCGGACATCTGAATGAGTTCCTGCTCCAGTTTAGCCTTAATAACCATGCACGTTTCTTTTGATGTGAGTGAAGGAATGTCCGGCAAAACATCGTCATCATCCATATTGTTAAACAGCACCAGCACAGGTTTTGCAGACATGAAAGCAAAGCCCCTTAATACCGGCGCCGATGTAATCTCAGAAAATTTCCGCAGAGGTATCTCATTTTCAAGATGTTTCAGGCATTGCTGCAGCAGAAGCTGCTCTTCCATATCTGTTTTTTTCCCTCTTTTTTTATCGTTTTCCAAACGCTCCAGCCTTTTTTCAACAGCAACCAGGTCAGAAAGAATCATTTCCTGATCGGTCGTCTGAAAATCACTCAACGGTCGGGGAACTTCACCACCTGTTCCGATAAAATTACGGACTACATGGAGAATGGCGTCACAGTCTCTTACCTGAGACCATGACGATGGATCTTTTCCTGTTTCTTTTTTAGCAGATATTTTTCCAGGCAGCAGATATTCAATTTGAGTGTAAATGGTTTTTCGGGGATGATACATCCCGCTTAAAATATCCACCCGAGCATCCGGAACCCGAAGCGTTCCCACACGCATCTCGGATTTTCCAGATACTTGTAAAACGGTCTGTGTCAATGCCTCAAAAACGGTTGATGTTCCTGAACCGGGACAACCTATAATACCTAATTTCATAATCTGTTCCTTATTCTTTTATAGATACATATAAATGATAATATACTGTCTATAACCACAATAACATGTGTAACTATTTTGATTTTAAATAAAATATTTATAAAAACATTGTTAATAACATTGTTTGCATACCGTTCTTATTGAATTTAAAATTTAATAATGTCAATAAAATCTATTTTGTGAACAACAACATCAGCAAAATTGTAAATCAGCATTAACCTTACAGACAGGGACTTCATGATGACGGTGTTATACCGACATTAAAAATACTTGTCCATTTGTTATGAGGATATTCAATGAAATTTATTGCAGATATTCACATCCATTCAAGATTTTCACGTGCGACATCCAGAAATATGAATGTGGAACAATTATATATCGCTGCTCAGTTAAAGGGAATAACAGTTCTTGCTACAGGAGATATAACGCATCCTGAATGGTTTAAAGAAATTTCAGAAAAGCTTGAACCGGCTGAACCTGGTTTGTTTAAGCTTAAAAGTAATATTGCTGTATATTTTGACAAATATGTTCCTGAATCATGTCGAAGAGCTGTTCGGTTCTTGCTGAGTTCAGAAGTCAGTAATATTTATAAAAAACATGGGAAAACGCATAAAATCCATAATCTTTTGTTTTTACCGGATATTGCGTCAGTAAAAACACTAAATCAAAAATTGGGAAGCATCGGTAATATTTCATCGGATGGAAGACCTATATTAGGGCTGGATGCCAGAAATCTTCTTGAAATTCTTCTTGAAACCAATGATCAGTCTTTTCTGATTCCTGCACATATATGGACGCCATGGTTTTCTCTGCTGGGTTCAAAATCCGGTTTTGATTCTATAAGAGACTGTTTTGATGATCTTACAGATCAAATTTTTGCAGTTGAAACGGGCCTTTCTTCAGATCCTGAAATGAATTGGCGAGTTTCTTTTTTGGATGGATTGACACTGATTTCAAATTCAGATGCCCATTCTCCAGAAAAAATAGGAAGAGAATGCAATATCTTTAACACGGATTTATCGTATCCAGCGATCAGGACAGCACTTCAATCCGGAGATGAAAACTCTTTTCTTGGGACATATGAATTTTATTCCGAGCAGGGTAAATATCATATGGATGGACATCGTAACTGTAAAATTTGCTTTACTCCTGAAATGACTCTTCATTACAACGGAATATGTCCGGTTTGTAAAAAGCCTCTGACAATAGGGGTATTAAATCGTGTTGAAATGTTAAGCGATAAAATAAAAGGAGATAAACCTGAAAAGACGCATCCATTTTATTTCAGAGTTTCTTTATTGGAAATTCTTTCAGAAATATGTCATTCAGGTTATCGCAGTAAAAAAATTCAGCAATATTATATGAATGTGATTTCTCATTTAGGACCTGAACTATCTGTTTTAGATCATATTCCTATCTGTGATATTGATATGGTTGGAATACCAAAGCTGGGAGAAGCCATTTACAGAATGCGTCATGGAAAATTGGATATTCAGCCTGGATATGATGGAGAATTTGGAAAAATTCAGATACTTATATAACAGTAAAAGTAGTTGTCTTTATAAATATATTTAAGAAATAAGTTGTATTTTCATAGAGATGCTATGATTTATGTTTGAAAAATGGGGTGAATTTGACTTTTTGGACAAAGACCTGTATTGATAACCATAATAAAAATGAAATTTGCATATTTTAAATTTTTTATGAATGATTGTTATACGTTGGGTATATGACATCTGTAATGACAACAGAAATATTGATTAGAAGTATTCCGCTTGAGAATAATCTTTTGATATCGTTTTATGATGGCTCACGCAAAATTGCCGGTGATCGATGGCAAATTATTGTGACAGCCAGAATAAATATTGCTGTGGACCAGGTTCAATTCACCCGGACGGATATAAATAAACTATCCGAAATAACGAAGAAGATCGGCGATAATGTTGTTTTTGAAAAACAGTTAATCAGAAACTTTATTGATGAAACTCAAAAGGAGGTGATGGTAAAATCGTTGTATGAGTCTTTTCTGCACAATACCATGTCCTATATATCTCATCGACAGTTTGCAGAAAAATTTGTTCTTAAAACCTACGCCGATACTCTGGAAAAATGTAAATGGGTGAAAAATTGATAGAGCCGTAAAAGGTCCTCACTTTGACAGCTTTGCGTTTATCAAGGATGTTGTGCACGTCAGTCTTATATATGAGAGACATATTCTTCTCTACAAGGACAAAAGATGCAGTGCAATACAATATTGATAAAAACAGAGCCCTAACCTGTTAAAGAAAGGAAAAAAACATGATACATCAACAGAAAGTATGGATTACAATACTTTGTGCCGTATTCATGATGCTCGTTTGTATCCCCTCTACCAGGGCAGATATTTATGTTTATGTTGATAAAAATAGAGTACGCCACTTCAGCAATGCGCCAATATCTCCCAAATATCATATCTATTTAAAAAGCGAAGCTAAAAAATACACACCTTCAGTTACTTCAATTTACAGAAGATCGCTGAATAACGATTCAACGAAATATGACAATTTGATTTTAAAGGCTTCCATGTTACACGATGTTGATTTTTCACTTTTGAAGTCTGTTATTAAGGTGGAATCCAATTTTGATACCAGAGCCGTATCTCAGAAAGGTGCTGTGGGATTGATGCAGATAATGCCCCAGAATTTTAGATTTCTGAATATCAAAAACCCCTTTGATCCTGAAGAAAATATTATGGGGGGAGCACTTTATTTGAAGCAGATGCTGGAAAAATTTGAAAAATTAGAGCTGGCGCTAGCTGCATATAATGTTGGTCCGAATGTTGTAGATAAATATAATGGCATTCCGCCAATATCTGAAACCAAAACTTATGTGGCCAGGGTATTGGATTATTATAGAAATAAATCATTCAATTAGAACTGTTATGGCTTCATAAAAAATTCGCAGGCAAACCAGAAGTACAAATCCTTTCGTCATGCAGCATGATGGTAAGTTGCAATGATCAGCATGCGAACTTTTTACGGAGCCGTCTATCTTCGTGGTGCGATGAAAAAAAATGACAGCCGGGATTTAAAAAAATGGTTGAATGACGATCCTCTGTTGAGGTTATACCGGTCTGTCATTCTAAAACGCTATGACAAAAGGATGCAGACATTTTGTTCTTTGTGTAAAAATCAATCCTTGTACGATATTGCGGCAAACCATATCTGGCTGGGGCTTCACAGGGAAGAGGGGCGCTGGGTATTTCGAGAATGGGCGCCGAATGCCACACAGATATTTTTGATTGGAACCGCGACACAATGGAAAGAAAATAAAGCATTTCAATTAATCAGAATTAGTCCTGAAGGTATATGGGAAATTTATCTTTCTGAAGAGCTGTTGCACCATGGAGATTTGTTCAGACTTCGGATTTATTGGAAAAATGGTTGTGGCGATCGTATTCCCGCCTATGCAACAAGGGTGGTGCAAGATCCGGTTACACTGATATTTAATGCACAGGTTTGGGAGCCGGAAAACCCATATTTGTGGAAAAAGAATGACTTTCATGTATCGGAAGCCCCCTTGATATATGAAACTCACATTGGAATGGCTCAGGATGCTGAAAAGATAGGATCATTTAAAGAATTTACAGAAAATATCCTTCCCCGCGTTACAGCTGCAGGTTACAATACCCTCCAATTGATGGCCATCCAGGAACATCCGTACTACGGTTCTTTCGGATATCAGATTTCCAGCTTTTTTGCAGTTTCATCCAGATTTGGAACACCGGATGATTTCAAAGAATTGGTAGATACGGCTCATGAATGCGGTTTAAGGGTGATAATGGATTTGATTCATTCTCACGCTGTTGTTAATGAGGTTGAAGGGATCAGCCGGTTTGACGGAACTCTTTACCAGTATTTTCATGATGGCGTCAGAGGTTTTCATCCAGCTTGGAATTCGCGCTGTTTTAATTACCGGAAACATGAAGTCATAAAATTTTTATTGTCTAATTGCAGATACTGGTTGGAAGAATACCATATTGACGGTTTTCGTTTTGATGGTGTCACCAGTATGTTATATACCCACCATGGGCTTGGAGTCTCCTTCACCGATTATCGCCAGTATTTTGACGACACGGTTGACAACGATGCATTAATATATCTGTCTTTGGCGAATTCACTGATTCATGACATCAAACCGGATGCCGTTACCATTGCTGAAGATGTCAGTGGTATGCCGGGACTTGCCGTTTCAGCCTCCGCAGGTGGCATGGGTTTTGATTATCGTTTCGCGATGGGAGTTCCCGATTATTGGATACGGCTTATCAAAGAATATAGAGATGAAGACTGGCCTTTAGGACATTTGTGTTTTGAATTGACAAACCGAAGATTAGACGAAAAAACAATTAGTTATGCTGAATCCCATGATCAGGCGCTTGTCGGAGACCAAACACTGATTTTCAGGCTTATCGGATCGGACATGTATGACGGAATGTCCATATCCAACAAGGAAAATCTAAAGGTAAACCGGGGAATGGCGCTCCATTGTCTGATACGGTTTATTACGATTGCAACGGCTGGAAGCGGGTATCTGAATTTTATGGGAAATGAATTCGGGCATCCGGAATGGATTGATTTTCCGCGTGAAGGCAATAACTGGTCTTATCACTATGCCAGACGTCAGTGGCATTTACTGGATGATCCATATCTGCGATATGGTCTTTTAGCGCATTTTGATCGCGATATGATCGCAATGGTCAGAAAATATCGTTTGTTGGAATTTTCGGATATTTTACTTCTGTATGAACATTATAAAGATAAAATAATAGTTTTTGAGCGGGCAGGGCTTGTTTTTATGTTTAATTTTCATCCTGTGACATCGTTCGTGGATTATATCATGCCCATGAAACCCGGAAAATACAGAATGATATTTAACAGCGATTTGTCGGAATATGGCGGTTATAACAGATTAACGCCAGATCAGATTCATTTTACGCAACATCGAGCGCAATCTCCGTCCTCTCATTTTATCAGCATATATCTGCCTTCCAGAACCGCTCTGGTTCTCCAACTGCTCGATTCACCGGATTAACGGCATTGATCTTTTACTGAAGTAAATTAGTCAATGCATTATCCAGATATGGAAAAGTAAAGACAAACTTCGATCGTATCAGTATATCCGGGACAGCCCTTTGACTTGCCAGAAGCGTTTCCGCAAACTCTCCTAAAAGGAGTCGCATCGCCATTGATGGTGCGGGAATGAAAGAGGGTCTGTGAAGTACAGAGCCCAGTGTTTTTGCCAGATACGCTTGTGTTACCGGATATGGCGCACATAGATTTACAGGCCCATGAATTTGAGGATGTTCCAGAATATATAGTATTCCCGATATCAGATCCGCTATATGAATCCATGAAAACCATTGCTTTCCGTTGCCCATGGGTCCGCCGACAAACCATTTAAACGGCGTTATCATCTGTTTGAGGGCGCCGCCGTTTTTACCTAGAACAACACCGAATCGAGTGGTAGTGACACTGATATTTTTCTTTTCCGCGTTAAACGCGGCTTGTTCCCAGTCTGCTGAAACACGAGACAAAAAATCAGCACCGCGGGGTTCATTTTCTGAAAGAAAATCGGCGCCCCTGTCACCATAATAGCCTACCGCTGAAGCGTTGATAAGTCTCTGACCTTCTGTCATACCGGCGACGACATGTTGGGTGGTGCGGATACGGGTGTCATAAATCTGCTGTTTATATTCACGGGACCAGCGATGAAAGATGGATATTCCCGCCAGGTTGATCACTGCATCTACAGACCCGACTGCCTGTTGCCAAAAACCCTCTTTTGTTGTGTCTGCTGTAATAAAATGGAGTCGTTCCGGAATATCTTCGGGGATGGAAGATCGAAAGCCGATAACGGTCACATTATGATGCTGAGCAATCAGTTGCTGTGTTAAAAAAGAGCCAATAAAACCAGTTCCGCCGGTTATTAGAATTTTCATTGCAGTTTCTCCACGGAAGCTGTTACCCGATATTAAATTTTCCCGATTCGATATAAGGAACGTCTTCGACATCGATAGCATGTACGATATCTTTATTCAATCGTAGTTTCATTTCATGAATGACAGCTCTTTTTTTATTTAAAGTCTGGGCGAATTTCAGTGTTTCGGTCATCAGCTCCGTTCCGGGAAAAGCATGTGTAACGATATGATGTTGTTGACATTCATCTGCGGTCAGCCTGATGCCGGTATATTCCATTTCTTCCAGTTTATACTGAGGAATGGCCTTTTTTAGAAGTGCATTCATTCCCGGTAGAAACGGGATACCCAGATCCACTTCCGGAAAGCAGAAAAAACCTCTGTCCGAGCGCATCAGTCGAAAATCAAAAGCGCAACATAAAATAGCGCCTCCCGCAAAAGCGTGCCCGCTGATAGCTGCTACTGTCAGCATCGGATAGGTAACGATGCGTCGAAATAATCGGTTTAGCTGATAAAAAAAATTTTTGGCTGCTGAAACATCCCCTTTCTGAATGACCGGAACCAGCCAGTCAAGATCAATGCCGTTAGAAAATATTTTTTCATGCGCCGATGTCACCACCAGCGTTGTTGTTTCCGATGATGTTTCAACAGCATCTAAAACATCCAGAAAGTCTTTTAAGAATAAAGGATTGAATCGATTCTCTCTGTCTTTTAACGTGATAACTGCAACATGTCCATTTACGGTGAAATCAATTGCCGCCATTTCCGCTCCTTTTTCATGATGATTCTGCAAATTCTTCAAAAAAGACTCTCAAAAAAGCAAGATTACGATGACAACGCAGAAATTGAACTTTCTGTGAAACTGCATCTGTCGTTTTGAAACCTGTTGACTTATATACAATAATATGGTTATTTAAAAGGGTTTTTTATAGATTTTTAAACGATGCTCTTGTAAAGGTGCAATTCCCCCCGCCACATTCTCTGATCATTTATGAGTAACTTTATGAGAATAAAGGGGAATATTTATTTTATTGCGATATCGAATAAAGAGGGGTTATGAAAAGAACATATCAACCAAGTCAGATCAAAAAATCCAGAACACATGGCTTTTTATCAAGGATGGCGACTAAAGAAGGACGGAAGTTGATCAACCGCAGACGGGCAAAAGGCAGAAAACGTCTGGCGGTTGTATCCGCATAGATGAGGCGCTGTATATTTCTCACTGGAATACACCGCTGGCCGATTGTATGGCTGTTTCCTTGAAAAAATTTACATTTCAAAAACAGGATCGCATTCTAAAACGCTCTGAATTTATTGAGTTTTATTCTATTGGGAATGCGGTCCATTCTTCTGCTTTTATACTGGTGTTCAAAACGGGCTTATGCGCGAGATGTCGTATAGGAATTACCGTATCCAGAAAAGTTGGCAATGCCGTCGTTCGTAACCGCATTAAACGTTTGGTCCGGGAATTTTTCCGTTTGCATAAACCGGATATCCCCATACAGAGGGATTATCATGTGATTGCCAGAAAGTCTGCATCAAGCCTTTCATCACAGCAGCTATCCAATATGTTGAAATATCTGTTTGAAAAATCAGCGAAACGTCAAAACACAAATGAATCTGTTGAAATTCCCTGATACTCCCCTTGATTCTTATTCCATTGGCAGATATCCGGTGCGGTATGTCCTTTGTGTAGTTATAACGTTGTATCATCTTCTGATTTCACCTTTTCTGGGACCGTGTTGTCGTTTTTACCCCTCGTGTTCCGTGTATGCTGTTGAGGCAGTGATAAAATATGGCATAGGTAAAGGCGGCTGGATGGCACTGAAACGGCTGCTGAAATGCCATCCATTTCATCCTGGCGGTGTTGATCTTGTCCCCTGAAAGAAAGAAAGCTTTTTTTCTTAAGCCGTGTGTTTATCCGGGGAATATTCGTTTCTGTTTATCATCCGCTTCTTTTATTATGTTTTCACGATGATTCCCCCGGTGGGGAATTATGGGAGTTATTATGGAACAAGGTCGTTTATTAATTGCTATCGTGCTTTCTGTCCTCGTTTTTATCGTATGGGGATACTTTTTTCAGGATAAAACCCCACCGGTTCCTCAGAACCCTGTATCATCACAGTCCGAAGCTGCTTTACCATCAAAAAAAACAACCGGTTCCGGCGCCGATCAGGCTTCATCTGCTGCATCAAAATTTAATGAACAACAACTGCCTGCATATCAGAAAAGTAAAAACCTTGTTATTAATACCCCCCTTTATTCGGTGACAATCTCTGATAAGGGTGCATATTTCAAGAGCTTTATTCTGAAAAAATACCGCCAGACCGTTGCTGCGGATTCTCCTGAAAAAGAATTTCTGCCTCCGGGCATGGGATTATTACATATGACTTTTTCTGGAAACAGCATTCCAGAAATGAATACAGCCACGTTTTTGTCAACCGCTTCTTCAGATAATATGGATGTTCAGGATAAACCCCAACAGGTTTCCTTTTTATGGACATCGCCTTCCGGCATCGTGGTTGAAAAGCAGTTTGTGTTCAATCCAGCTTCCTATTTGATAGCGTTAAATGTCACCATAAAAAATACTTCCGGCAATACATTTCAGGATCATGTCGAATTGTCCCTGGCCAATAAAATTGCAGAAGGAACATCCGCATATGGATTTGAAGGTTGCAGCGCCCTGATCAACAATAGCCTTGAACAGATTACTCCTAAAGATGCTCAGAAAAAAGACACTTATACAGGGAAAATTTCCTGGTCCAGCATCGAAGAGCGTTATTTTATGTCTGCCATTGTTCCGTTGGTTCCCGATAATGCCAGTATCCACCTGTCCTATACCAATAATGAAGATTTAATCAGCAATTTTATCGAGCCTGAACTCAAGCTGGAATCGGGCGCCCAGCAAAAATATCAATACAACATCTATATCGGTCCCAAAAGTTACAGTATCCTCAGTAGTCTTGGTATTGGTTTGGATAGAGCCATTCATTTTGGTTTTTTCGATATTCTTGCCAAACCGATGCTCCGGCTGCTGAATTTTTTATATGGATTTTTCCCCAATTATGGCGTTGATATCATTATCTTGACACTGATCATCAAGACTGTTCTATGGCCACTGGGTTCAAAAAGCTATAAATCCATGACGGCCATGAAAAAAATTCAGCCCCTGATGGCCCAGATACGTGAAAAATATAAAGACGATAAAAAGAAGATGAATGAAGAGACGATGGCTCTTTATCGTACCTATAAAGTGAACCCTTTGGGAGGATGTCTTCCCATGGTTCTTCAGATACCCGTTTTTTTTGCTCTTTACAGAATGTTGTATGAAGCCATTGAACTGCGACACGCGCCTTTTTTTGGCTGGATCAATGATCTTTCAGCGCCGGATCGTCTCTTTCATTTTTCTTTTTCAATACCGTTTATGCACCCGCCGTACGGGATTCCGGTATTGACGATTATAATGGGCAGCACTATGCTGCTGCAGCAAAAGATGTCTCCGCCCATAGGCGATCCGACTCAAGCAAAGATGATGATGTTTATGCCGCTGATATTTACGTTTATATTCATCAATTTTTCATCAGGCCTTGTGTTGTATTGGCTAGTGAACAATATTGTTTCCATCAGTCAACAATATTACATTCAAAGGAAATTTGAAAACCGGTAAAGGGTTTGACAGTGGAGGTTATGAATGCCGCCTTTTATTGAATTTACAGGCCGGAATGTGGAGCAGGCCGTCACCAGTGCCTGCAGTGCATTGAAGATTCCTAAAGAGAAACTGCAGTACGACATCCTTTCATTCGGAGCTTCCGGTATTTTTGGGCTGGTAGGCGTCAAAAAAGCCAGAATCCGTGTGATTGTTCCTGATGAATCTGAAACAGCTGCAGCAGAGAACACTTCAACGCAAAAGGAGGATATTCCTTCACGGATAACTGGTGATGCGGACATTCAATTCATTGCGGAATCTCCGGAGGTATCTTCCTGTGTGTCAAATGAGTCGCAAACAGACTTGTTAGACGATTTCGCTGAACGTGGAAAACTGGTTCTGGATAAACTTGTAAATTTTCTGGCGCCTGGAGCTGATATTTCCGTCAATACGGTAGATAACCAGATTCTTTATACCGTTAAAGGTGGTAATCCAGCTTTGTTGATTGGTAAAAAAGGACAGACGCTCGAGGCTGTTCAGTATTTGTTGAAGAAAATTGTCAATAAGTCTCAGGAGAACAAAATTCGGGTACTCGTTGATATCGAAGGCTATATTTCAAAACGGAGTGAAGCACTTCAAAAACAGGCTTTGCAATTGGCTGAAAAAGCATGTCGAAATGGAAAGACTGTTGTTTCCGGAAAATTAAGTCCTCAGGATCGTAAAATCATCCATATGGCGCTCAAGGATGATGACCGGGTGAAAACGCAGAGCAGGGGAGCCGGTTATCTCCGGAACATCATTATTCAGCCTCAGAAATCGACGTTGCTGTGATAGCCTGTAGTTTCATAATTACCTCTTGAAGCAGGTAGATACATGAAAGGCTCGACGATAGCTGCCATTGCTACATCTGTTGGACCCGGTGGTGTTGGCATTATCAAAATATCCGGACACAAGGCGCTTCCGGTCGCTCTTTCTTTGTTCAGAATCCATAACAGGGGGCAATCCGCCCCTTTTCTGGAGCTTCTACCTGAACAAATTATTCCACGTCATCTTTATCACGGCGTTATTGTCCATCCGGATACCTCCGGTATTCTGGATGAGGTGCTTCTGGTATTTATGAAGGCGCCCAATTCCTATACCCGTGAAGATGTCGTTGAAATACAAGCCCATTCAGGGCTTACCGTTTTGGAATCATTACTGGATCTGGTGTTGAGACAGGGTGTGGAACTCGCTCAACCGGGTGAATTTACACGTCGGGCTTTTTTAAATGGCCGTATTGATCTCACGCAGGCCGAAGCCGTGATGGACTTGATCAATTCCAGATCGAAGCAATCCCGTGACACTTCCGTTTCTCAGCTTTTTGGCGCAATGACACGCCGGATAGATGAATTTCGTAATGAGTTGTTACAAATACTTTCCCGGATTGAAGCATCCATTGATTTTCCGGATGAGACTGACGATGTTGTCACGCACGATATCGAAATCCGGCTGGAAACAAACGTTTTGAAACCCGCCTTGAAGCTGATTCAACATTATAGAGAATTTCATCAGATAAGGGATGGTTATAAAATATCCATTGTCGGCAGGCCCAATGTTGGTAAATCAAGCCTGATGAATTGGCTCGTTCAGAAGCAAAGATCCATTGTCACGGATATCCCTGGCACCACCCGTGATCTGGTGGATGCGAATATTATATTCAAGGGCGTTCCTGTTTGTTTTTCCGATACTGCCGGTGTTCATCCAACCCATGATACTGTTGAGATGCTGGGTATTGCCAGGACATTTGAAGCAGTTTGCGCTTCTGATCTCATTCTGCTGGTAATAGATGCTTCCAGCGCTGACTTCGATCAAGAACATCGCATTCTGGATATGGCAGCATCCATTCCGGTGCTGCTGGTTATAAATAAAATTGACCTTATTACAGATCCTGTTAATATGACATTAAGTAAAAGGCTTTCCGCTCTTTCATCCGTACAGATTTCCGTAACGCACGATCTTTATCTGAATACACTGACAGAGCAGATTGGAAAATACACTCACAACGCTTTTTCATCTCTTGATACGGATGATGTTGTCCCCAATCTCAGACAGTCTTTATTACTTGAAAAAGCAGTGAAATATATACGACAGGCCATTGACGGCATAATATCCACGAGTTCTCCTGAAATGATCTGCATAGATATTCGAGATGCCATACGCCATATAGATGAAATTTCCGGCGCTCAAATTTCAGACGAAATTTTGGATTGCATTTTTAGCTCCTTCTGTATTGGCAAATAATCTGAGCTCTTTCTAAGAGAGATATATGATTATTGGATATCAGCGACGGATATTTCAACTGAAAAATCCATGTCTTATATGAAACAAGTGATTCAGATAACACTTAACAGGTAACCTAATTTTATGAACGACGCAATATTTGAACGTTTTTTCAGAGACTATGAAGGGCTGTCGTTGTCAGCAGATCGTGCTTTTGCCTCTGTCGCCGGGAAATATCCGGAATGTGTAAAATGCAAACCGATTTGTTCAGATTGTTGTTATGCGACATTTGATCTTACATTGATCGAAGCTTTATACATCAATCACCGATTCAACATGAATTTCAATCAGAATCCACCGGAAGCGCTGCTGGAAAAATGCAACAAGGTGGATCGGGAACTGTATAAAATAAAAAAACGCGCTTATAAATCTATGGAATCTGGAAAAGATGAAAAAGATATCATTCTCGAAATGGCGGAGCTGCGCATTCGGTGCCCCATGCTCAATGAGGATGATATGTGCGATATCTATGAGTTCAGACCTATCACCTGCAGGTTGTATGGTATTCCCACGGCCATTGATGGTAGAGGATACACCTGCGGATTATCCGGATTCCAGAAAGGGACTACATATCCTACAGCCAATATAGACCAGATTCATAACAGATTGCTGCAACTGTCCGCCGAACTGGCAGCGGCCATCGGGTCAAAATACACTCGTATGGGGGAAATGCTGGTTCCTTTGTCCATGGCTCTGGCGACCACATATGATGATAACTATCTGGGCATCTCCGAAGATGATGAGCCTGCAAAAAAAAGTGATACATAACAATCCTGTTTCGTAAAAAATCGTCAACGAATCGATGACTTCAAAAAATCAATATCAGGATATTTTTTTCTGACTAAGGCGTATAATATATGGATATATTTTCAAAAGATGACATTGAAGAACGTAAAAAAGCGGTTTTTGACAGCATGTCACCCCGGAGACAGGCGCATATCCTTAAAAAAGGCTATGAAAAGTGGGAACCGTTTGTTGAACCGAAAGATCCTATTGATATCCGGAAAGATACGACCAAAAGAACAACTCAGATGCTTGTCAGGGAATTTCTCCAGACGATGAAAACGGAAAACTACAGCAATGCGTATGGCAGCGGGGTGCTGGAATTAGCCTTGGGAATTATCAATGATGATGACAAATATAAAGGTATGTTCGATTTCTCATGCTGGTATCAGGAATTATTGAAAAAAGAATCCCGGAAATGATGAAATAGCTCCGACGGCTTCGCAAAAAGTCCGCATCCTTCGTCATTGCACCGTACCACAACTACGCTGCATTCCTCAGAAATTGCGCACCTTGCCTGCGAACTTTTTACGAAGCCGTCAGATTTGAGAGTTATAAATTTTATTCAGGGAACATGGGTTTGATTTTAAAGTATGACATCGGAGAAAACCATTGTATCCATATGGATGGACCAGGAAGGGGTAAAGGAGAGAGTTCATGAGTAACGAGAAATTTCGATACGTAAAATTATGGGTGACCGTGGGGATCGTCATTGTTTTTTGGACCATTGGCGCCGGATTTTACCATGATTCATCCGCGACAAGCGATGAAACATACAAGGGTCTTAAACTGTTTTCCGATGTCATAGAATTGATTGAAAAAAATTATGTTGAGCCGGTAGAAACCAAAAAATTGATAGACGATGCCATTCAAGGAATGGTACACGGCCTCGATCCACATTCGGCCCTGTTGTCTCCGGAAGATTACAAAGAACTTCAGATGGATACTCAGGGAGAATTTACTGGAATTGGTATCAGCATTACCATGAGAAATGGTCTGATAACGGTTGTGTCCGCCATTGAGGGGACTCCCGCGTATAAAGCAGGCGTTAAACCTGGAGACGTCATTATCAGCATTGGCGGGAAGAGTGTCAAAGATCTCAAGGAAGCTGTCAGCCGCATACGGGGTCCTAAGGGTACAAAAATATCTCTCACCCTGATGCGGGAAGGTGCGGCAGCTCCATTAACCTTTGATCTGATTCGCGATACAATTCCGATTGAAAGTGTCAAAGCCCAACTTCTTGAACCCGGATACGGCTATGTATGGATTACCAATTTCAGAGAAAGCACCACTCAAGATCTGGTCACCGCACTGGATAAACTGGAATCCAAAACGCCTTTAAAAGGTCTTGTCCTGGATTTGAGGAACAACCCGGGCGGGTTGCTGAATCAGGCTATTGACGTATGTGATTTGTTTATAGAAAAAGGTACTATTCTGTCTATCAAGGGCAGATATGATAAAAACAGCAAGGTTTTTACGGCGCATCCCAACGTCAACAAACGCAAATATCCTATAGTGGTGCTGATCAATGGCGGAAGCGCCAGTGCATCCGAAATTGTTGCAGGCGCCCTTCAGGATCATAAGCGGGCGTTGATTATGGGGACTACTTCTTTTGGGAAAGGTTCCGTACAAAACGTTGAACCGCTTCGGGATGGATATGCTCTGAAGCTCACTATCGCCAGATACTATACACCGAGTGGAAGGTCTATACAGGCTAAAGGGATAGAACCCGATATTGTCATAAAATCTGAGCCGGTGATGCCTAAAGAAAAGTCCGGCACTGAAGCGGTTGTCAAAATGCCTAAGGAAAAAGATCTGGAAAACCATCTGGCAGCAGAACCCAATAAGGGAAAGAAAAAAAGTAAAAGTGGATCCAGCATCCAGGAAGATATTCCGGAGGCGCTGGAGAGTGAAAGCATCAACGGTCCTTTGAGTCCGGATACATTGCAAAGTGACAACCAGGTTAAAAGAGCTCTGGAAACGCTGATCAGCTACGATATTTTCAAACATCTTAATAAGTGATGAACTTGTAATTCCATTTTGCTTTCAAAATGATATTCCAGCAAGCATTCGGACTGAGACCGCGAAAGCAAGCGAGCAGCGATGAGACTGTACATTCAGTACGTCGAATCGCGGCACAGCGAAGC
>LKPX01000128.1 GCA_001443525.1 Desulfobacteraceae bacterium RAAP-1
GCATTCGGACTGAGACCGCGAAAGCAAGCGAGCAGCGATGAGACTGTACATTCAGTACGTCGAATCGCGGCACAGCGAAGCTGACAAAGGTATCAGTTTGAATGCGAACTGGAATTACAAGCCTTCAGGATGGGGAGTTTTAGGTTATGGGGATCAATATCCTTGTTGTGGATGACAGCAGTGTGATGCGGGCAATGATCATTAAAACACTCCGTATGAGTGGTCTCGATCTGGGCGAAATTCACGAAGCGGCAAACGGCGCTGAAGGGCTGGACTCTCTTTCCCGTCAGTGGACGGATCTGGTCATTTTAGATATCAATATGCCTGTCATGAATGGAGAAGACATGCTGAAGCAGATGAGAGAGAGCCCGGAGACACGGGATATTCCGGCAATTATCATATCTACGGAAGGCAGTAAAACCCGCATTGACAAACTGGTGAAGCTCGGCGCCAGCTTCGTACACAAACCTTTTACACCCGAAATTATCCGCAACACCATCAACCAGAGACTTGGTATCGGAGGCGACCATGAATGAACAGGGAATCAAGGATTTGACACGTATCGTCATGAATTCACTAGAATCGCTGGCGTTTATGTTTTCATCGTCGGATCCCCAGAGGCAACCGATTGACTTCAAAGAGGCTGTGACCGGTATTGTATCGTTTTCAGGCGCGTTTTCCGGGCAACTGGCTGTTGTCGTCACGCCACCCGTGCTGAGCGAACTGGCCGCCAACATGCTGGGAACCGACGCTGATGAAGTAAGCGCAGCCGAACAGCATGATGCCCTGAAGGAAACCGTCAATATTATCTGTGGCAACTGGCTCCCTTGCGAAGCCGGCGCTGAAGCCGTATTCAACATCGGCGAACCCCGAATTCTCACGCCATCAGAAGCCGCATCCATTCTGAATGTCAAAATTCCGACAGCCCTGACCCAAATGAGCGTGGAAGATGAACCCTGTGACGTCTATTTTTTCAGGGATACCCCTCTCTCATAAGCCACCAGGCTGTAACAGTATATCAATGCAGGTCGCTGTTCCCCCTTTCTTTGCATCATTCTTTAGTTGAATTCAACTGGCATGATTCTGGCATATCCACAGATGAGTTCGTGAATGACACTCAAATTACAGGCAGACACTCATGATAAAAGTATTAATCGTTGATGACTCGGCAGTCGTCCGAAAAATATTGTCCGAAGAGCTGGGCAAATATAAGGACATTGAAATTATCGGAACCGCTGTAGATCCATATGTGGCGCGTGATAAAATTGTCAAGCTGCATCCGGATGTCATTACTCTGGATCTGGAAATGCCGCGAATGGATGGCCTTTCGTTTCTGGCCAAACTGATGAAACATTATCCCATTCCGGTTGTGGTGCTCAGTTCCCTGACCCCCAAAAACAGTGAACTGGCCATGAAGGCCCTGGAACTGGGAGCTGTTGAGGTCCTTGGAAAGCCTGGCACCGCCTATTCCACACAAAATGTTTCCCAAAGCCTGGCGCGTGCTATCCGTGCCGCATCTGTAGCCCAGATTCAGCGCACACCTCAAAATTCTGCATCACCTGCTGTTTCGATCAACACATCAACCTTGCTGACCAGCACAACTCACAAGGTAATTGCCATCGGCGCGTCAACGGGTGGCACCAGGGCCATCGAGGTTGTTTTAAGCGATATGCCGGCATCGTCTCCGGGAACTGTCATCGTGCAGCATATGCCGGAACATTTTACATCATCATTTGCAAAACGTCTGAACGAATTATGCCAGATGGAAGTCCGTGAAGCCAGAGACAACGATCCAGTGGTTACCGGTGTCGCCCTTATCGCACCGGGAAATCATCACATGCTGCTGCATCGCAGCGGCGGTAACTATCTGGTCAAGCTCAAGGACGGTCCCATGGTGCATTATCAAAGGCCAAGTGTGGATGTGCTGTTTCAATCGGTGGCGACGCAGGCCGGCAAAAACGCTATCGGAGTGATACTGACGGGTATGGGCGCCGATGGCGCCAAGGGGCTTTTAGCCATGAAAGAAAAAGGCGCCTGCACAATAGCCCAGAACGAAGAGAGCTGTGTGGTTTTTGGTATGCCCAAAGAAGCCATTAAAATGGGAGCGGTGGATAAAATTGTGGCGCTGCCGGATGTATCCCGCTCCATTATTCAGGCGTTGCAACAGGAGACAAACTAGTCCTTACAGCAACGCTGTACTTACAGAAAGGCGACACATATGACAAGCATTACAGCGGCACTGTATATTGGCGGAAGTGCGCTGATGGCGCAGCAGACGGCCATCAGTGTGACCGGCCAGAATATCTCGAATGCCAACACCACCGGATACTCCCGTCAAACCGTGAATTTTGAGAACACATCCGTTCAGTCTTCGGAAGGAACCATGGGCACCGGTGTCAAAGTGACAAGCGTCAGCAGGGTGGTTGATCAATTTATCAACGCCGATATCAACACGGCGCTCCAGCAAAAAGGCGCATGGGAAGGCATGCAGCAGGCGACGAACCAGACGAACAATATTTTCACCGAAACATCCACTCAGGGCATCAGCTATCAGATGAGTCAATTCTGGAATGCGTGGCAGAAGGTGTCCAACGACCCTTCCAGTTATTCAGCGCGCGCTGCGCTGGTCAGCCAGAGTCAGACACTGACCAGTAATATTCAAAACGTATATAATTCGTTGACTCAGGTTCAGACAAATATGGATGGCTATGTTACGGATGCCGTAAGTCAGGTCAACACCATGGCATCACAGATCGGCAAACTTAACGATCAAATCGCGCTGTCAGAGGCGTCCGGAGGTTCCGCCAATGATCTGCGTGACCAACGGGATACTCTATTGAATCAACTTTCCGAAAAGATCAATTTCACATCCAGTGAAGATGCAACCACCGGCAGGGTCACCGTCACATTGGGAGATGGTCATGTGCTGGTCGGAACAACGCCTTACGGAAAGCTGACCACCACCACCAATGCCTCCTCCGGATATAGTGATATCGCCTGGGATACAGCCCCCGCAACCGCCATCAACAGCAGTATCACGGCGGGTCAGTTAAGCGGATGGCTGAAAGCACGGGATACCACCGTGGCAGGCTATAAAACCCAGCTCAACACCCTGGCGACACAGCTCATTCAAAGCGTCAACACATTGCACACCGCCGGAACAGGATTAGACAACTCCACCGGAAACAATTTTTTCTCCGGAACATCCGCATCCGACATTCAGGTGAACCCGACCATCGTCAGCAATGTCAATAAAGTGGCAGCGGCAGCTCCCGGTGCTTCTTCCAGTGTACTTAATGGAGACAGCACCCAGGCCGTCGCCATCAGCAATCTTCAGAACTCGCTCACCATGAGCAGCAACACGACAACATTTGCTAATTATTACAGTTCACTGGTATCCAGTGCGGGTACGGACAGTAAAAACGCCACATCGGGTCTCACTCAGCAAACAAGCATCGTCACCCAGATGCAAAATCTGCGGGCATCTGTTTCAGGCGTATCGACCGATGAAGAAATGGTTAATCTGATTCAGTATCAGCACGCATATTCAGCCGCTTCCAAACTGGTGAGCACCGTCAGTCAGATGATGGATACCGTCATCAGCATGGTTCAATAGCGCCTCGTAAAGTCCATGCCGGATAATTGCCTTTCAGATAAAACAAGGACATGGTATGGTTGAACAATCTGTTCAGCAGCCGTCATCTTTCCGTGTTGACGATATCCTGCCAGTGATATTGAAAAAACTGGATGACGGTGCGGCCTGCGTCAAGGCGAAGCTTTATGCAGGATTTTACTCAGGAATCGGTGTGTCGGTTCTGGATGATGAACCACCTGATGATACGATAAACCCCAGGATATGGAAAAAACTGGTTGCAATTGACACCAAATTGAATTTAGTACTGGAAAAGCTGGTTCAACACAGCGAGGGGTTCTCCCAGGCGGAAGATCGAAAGGTGTCCATCAGTGATGAAGACATCCGGATTATTACGCCTGAAACATTCGTTTCCGGCGATTTTCTGGAAATGAAACTACTGCTTCCGGTCAATACCCCTACCTGGGTCATTCTCTATGGCAGGGTAACAAATGTCATCCCTGCCCAGTCCGGCCAGAATGAAGTCAGTGTGAGGTTTTCCGAAATGGATGACGATGTCCGCCAGGTGGTAGGGTTTTATATCATGAATCGTCAGCGGGAGATTGTTCGAAAACTCAGATCATCACATTAACCAACAGGATATCTCTATTTCATGTTCGCCATCATCGGGATTTGTGCTGTTTTCGCCGCCATCGGTCTGGGTTATCTGATGGAGCATGGCCATTTCAGCGTTCTGTTTCAACCCGCAGAACTGATCATTATCGGAGGTGCGGCATTTGGCGCGTTCATTATCTCTTCGCCCAAAAAAGTGGTATCGCTGACTTTAAAGTCCATCAGCAAGGTATTCGGCAGCCATGAAAAAGACCAGAAAGCCTATGTAGAGCTGCTGCTGCTGCTCAATGAAATCTTTTACAAGGTCAAGCGGGAAGGATTTCTTGCAATCGAGTATGATATCGACAACCCGGATTCCAGTGAGGTGTTCAAGAAATATCCAACCGTCATTTCCAGCAGTTCAACTGTCGATTTTATTTGCGATAATTTTCGCACCATCATTTCTTCGAACATGACCCCCCATGAGCTGGAGAGTATGATGGAAACCGACATGACGGCCCAGGAACATGACGCCATGATTCCCCCAACCGCCCTGACCAAAGTGGCGGATGGACTGCCCGCCTTGGGCATCGTAGCCGCAGTCCTGGGCGTGGTGCTGACAATGGGCAAGATCAGCGAACCTCCCGAGGTGCTGGGACACAGCATCGCGTCCGCACTGGTAGGCACATTTCTGGGAATTTTGCTCAGCTATGGGTTTATCGGACCCATGGCCACCCATCTGGAAAACTCAGCCCAGGATCATGAAGCCTATCTGAATGTCATCAAAACCGCAATTGTGGCAATGGCCAGCGGAGCAGCACCCCAGGCCGCCGTGGAATCCGCCCGAAGGGCTATTCCCGGTACATGCAGACCGGGCTTTAACGAATTGAATGAGGAGATTAAAAATTGGAAGGACAACCAATAATCATCAAAAAAGTGGTCAAGGGGCACGGAGGCCATCACGGCGGCGCCTGGAAAGTGGCGTATGCCGATTTTGTGACTGCCCTGATGGCTTTTTTCCTGCTTATGTGGCTGCTGGCGATGGTATCTCCCGAAAAACGTGCAGGTATTTCTAATTATTTCAAAACGTTCAATATATTCGATAAAAGTGGATTGTCATTTGTCGAAACAAAGTCAGCGGCCAGAATCGGCATCATGGAGGGGCAAAGTATCAACAAACCGGACATATCTGTTCAGGTTGACGAAGAGGTCGCCAGAAAAAGCGGCGAAGCGTTGATGGAAAAGCTGAAACAGGAAATCGAAACCAAACTTGCAGATTTAAAGGATCAGATCATCGTGGACACATTTGAAGGCGCGGTGCGGATTGAAATTCTGGACAAGGAAAACGGCACCATGTTTCCCCTGGGAAGCGCGGAAATGTCGGCCAACGCCAGACGCGTCCTGAAAACCATCGCTCCGGTTATCATTGCCAGTAAACGTAAAATCGCCATCGAAGGCCACACGGATGCGCTGGTATATGCAGCGGGCAACAAGTTCAGCAACTGGGAGCTTTCCACCGAACGGGCTTCCGCCGCCAGAAGAGAACTGGAAAAAGACGGTCTGCCGACAGACATGCTGGCGCGGGTTTCCGGATATGCCGCTACCCAGCCGCTGGTCAAGGATAATTTGTATGACCCCCGCAATCGGAGAATCAGCATTCTGCTGTTTTATAAATATCCCCAGATTGTCGAGGGCTCCATCCATGATATTATCACTTCGAAAGACGCTCCCCCAAATGTCGTCCCACAGAAATAATGACGGCTTCGTAAAAAGTCCGCATGCCGCGTTGCGCCGCATCCTTCGTCATTGCAGCGTACCACAAGTACGCTTCATTCCTCAGGATTTACGCGCCTTGCCTGCGAACATTTTACGAAGTCGTCTGAAATTCGACTTTTTACGAGGGCATCAATAATAGAGGAGGAAACACCGTATGATGCGAATAACATCGAGTATGATGAGTGAAAATATCCTTAATTCCCTGCAAAAGAATACGGAAAGTCTCATGAAAGCCCAAACCGTTGTCTCTTCAGGATTGAAAATCAACCAGCCTTCGGATGATCCTGTCGGCATGGCGGCTGCATTGAATTACAATGCGACGATATCTTCCGTAAATCAATACACCGCCAATATCAAGCAGGCAGAGACAACCCTGAATGTGGCCGATTCCACCCTGTCGGGCGTCAGCAACCTTCTGACCCAGGCCAAACAGATTGCCTTGCAGATGGTCAACGGCACAATGAGCGCCACGGATCGCAGCAATGCGGCCTCTCAAGTTCAGAGTCTGCTGGATCAATTTGTCCAGATGGCCAACACCAAGCAAGGTAATTTTTATGTGTTTGGCGGACGCAATACCACCACAGCACCCTACGACACCACCAACCCGTCCAGCGGGTTTCAGGGAGATGACGGACAAATGCCTGTTGTCGTTGGAAATGGCGTTACGATAGACACCCACGTCAGCGGTAAAAATGCGTTCAGCGCAACCACCAGCGCCACGGCAGTGGATCCGGCGGTTGTATTGAGCAATCTGATCACCGGCCTTAAAAACAATGACACCACAGCCATCTCCAACCAACTGACGCCGCTGGACACCGCTTTGGATCAGGTTGTCAATACTCGCTCCGATATCGGCAACACCCTGAATCGGCTGGATGCGACGCAAAGTTACTGGAGCAGTTTCAAGCTCAATATTCAAAAAGCCCTTTCGAACACGGAAGATGCGGATTTAACTCAGGCCGCCAGCGACCTGACACAACAGCAAACCGCGTATCAGGCTTCATTATCCGTGGCTGCTAAAATCATTCAACCCACGCTTCTTGATTTTCTGAAATGATAACAGAAAGTGAACAGACCCATGAAAAAGTGGATATTAGGAATACTGCCGGTAGTCGTGCTGATGGCCGTTTCCTGCTGGGCGATCAGCACTGCGGACTTGCTGCGTCTGAAACGGGCGGGAATCGGAGATGCGACGCTCCAGGTGATTATTCGTGAAAAAGTGGTGGAAACCTGCGCGTTTTCAGTTCAGGATCTGATTGATCTCAAAACCAAAGCCAGGCTTTCGGACAAAACGATTCAGCAGCTCGTCACCGCAAATTCGTTTTTAAAAGACCGCGCGCCTGTGGTATATAGCAAAGACATTCAATCCATTCAATTTACAACGGCCGATGACATCATTAAATTGAAACAAGCCGGTCTGAGCGATGCGGTAATTCAGTCCATCATCCTTGTCGGATCGGGCTCCGGCAGCGACTCAGACCGGGATAAGGCATGGAACATGCTGAATAATATGGGAATCATTGTTGATACTCGCAAAAAGCCATGACAACATCATCACAAGCACTTACCCCTGTCAATTATTTTCTGGAACCCGGATTTGTGGTAACCCCTTCACACCCTACTGTTGTTTCCACCGTACTGGGATCCGGAGTCTCCATCTGTCTGTATGACCGGAAGCTGAAAAAAGGCGGTATGAACAGTTTTCAGTTTCCCATCATTCGTGAAAAGGGCAAAACAACCACCCGTTATGGAAATGTAGCCATCTGGGCCCTGATCCAAATGATGCTGGAGGATGGTTCCAGGCCCAAACATCTTGAAGCCCAGATTATCGGCGGCGCTCACAATCCGGAAGTATCAAAACTTGATATCGGAAATGAAAACATCAAGATCGCCCGAAAAATTCTGATGAAAGAAAAAATTACAATCACCTCCGAAGACGTTGGCGGCATCAGAGGACGAAAAATCGTGTTTTTAACCCACAACAATGAAATCGCCGTGTTTAAGGTAGATAAACTGCGAAAAGCAGACTGGTATCCTTACGAAGATGACAGGAGCTCCTGATGAAGTCCTGCGACTGCCGACACTGTATCCATTATTTTATTACCTGGGATAAGTTGCAGCCTCATGGCTGCAAAGCTTTCGGCTTCAAGAGTCATGATATTCCGTCGAAGATCGTAACACAAAATTCGTCCGGAAAACCATGTCAGATGTTTATGAAAAAGCAGACATCTTCTGTTTTGGCGGCAACAGGCCCGTCAGGATAACCCCCACCATCGCGGGAAAGCGATATCACCCGTTACATTGCCTGCCATGGCAGCTACAGATGCAGGCAGATGCCTTTTCGTTTTTGGCGGGGCTTTTCAAAATCCAGTAAATATCCTCAGCCGTAGCCTTATAGATCATTTTGGGCAGATTTGCCCACAACCATGCATCAACATGAATATCGACGCCATCGGCAAAGCGAACGGATGGCGCCAACGTCTTTTGATGATACACATTGTTAAAGCAGTAGATTTGTCGCTTGTGCTTTTTCATCAAGACCTCCCTGTCATGAACCTGTGCGGATATCAAGGATTTCCATATCCTTATCGCAGCATTTTCCGCAAAAGCCGTCAAAATAGCCGTTTACCCTCTTCCATGTGGAGGAGGAGAGTAAACGGAAAACATGCCTGTCTCAGACCACACCCTTTTCAAGAGACGAAAGTTCCTGTGTGCTCAAGACTTTGTCAATATCCAGAAGAATCTTGACGCATCCACCGGTTTTAGCCATACCCAGGATGTAATCGGTATTGACGCGTGTTCCAAACACAGGTGTATTTTCAATATCTTCGCCTTTGATATTGAGAACTTCAGACACCGCATCCACCACAATACCGATTTTAATCGCGCCGGATTGACCGGAAATTTCAACCACGATAATGCAGGTTCTCTCTGTATAATCGATCTCCGGCATCCCGAATTTCAGCCGAAGATCCACTACCGGAATCACCTTTCCCCGAAGATTGACAACGCCTTTCACAAAATCGGGAGTTCGCGGCACCGATGTGATCGGCATCATCCCGATGATTTCCTTGATCTTCAGAATACCAATGCCATAATCTTCATTGGCCAGCGTAAATGTCAGATATTTTCCTTCCCGATCTGTCGAATCGGATATTGTCTCATCCAGTGATGCATTGATTGCATTTTTCACGATATACAGCCTCCTGTATGCGGGTTTATTGAATTATCGGCCGCGTCGCAGACAGTATTTCCCAGGGCGATTTCATAAAAAGTCTGCATACCGCACGCATTGCGTTGCATCCTTCATCGCCACAGTGTACGATAAAGGATGCTTTACACATCAGGATTTGTGCGCCTTGCCTGCAAACTTTTTACAAAGAATCTACCTGGAATTCAACTTTTTACGAAGCCATCACACTTTAGAAATCCTTCAGATCCGTTTCATCAAACGGAATGATGTCATTGGGATTCACTTCTTTTTTACCATGAAACCCTAAAGCCGCTTTTACGGGCGGCTTTGCCACCGGCTTTGATGATATCATGGGAAGCCTTGTTGAAGAAGACTTTTTTACTGCTGTACGCGGGGCAATCGTCGGGCGTTTGAGCTGCTGCCCGGATGGATGTCCGGCAGAGTCTCCGGAAACCAGAATCACCAGATCATTGACAATAGATTTCATCTGCTCTGCCTGCGCGTTCATTTCTTCAGAGGCGGATGCCGATTCTTCCGCACTGGCCGCGTTTTGCTGCGT
>LKPX01000129.1 GCA_001443525.1 Desulfobacteraceae bacterium RAAP-1
GCCGGCTTCCTGCATCAGCGCATTGGCCTGGGCCGCGTTGTTGGCGTTCTGCTTGGTCATGGAAGACATCTCTTCCAGAGACGCCGACGTCTCCTCGATAGACGCCGCCTGCTCGGACGCCCCTTGCGCCAGCGTCTGACTGGAAGACGACACCTCGCCGGCCGCTGAGGCCACCTGATCCGCGCCTTCGTTCAGGCCCTCGATGACAACGGTCAACGGCTTTGAAATGGTGCGGGAAAAATACCAGATCGCCAGAAGTCCCACTCCCAGGGATATTACCATAATCACCATCATGGCATATCGCAGCTCATATACCGACGCCATGAATTCATCCACCGGCTGGGTGGCTGCCACACTCCACCCGTTCAACGCCACCGGAGCAAACCCGGCAATTTTATTAACGCCTTTATAGATATAGTCCTCAACGCCCGTCTGGTGAGCCAGCATTTTCTCCGTGATGGACTCCATGCCCTTGAGCGAGTGAATATTGAGTTCCATCACCAGTTTGGGATCTGGATGAATGACGAGCAGACCGTTTGGATCGACCACGAAAATATATCCGGTCTGACCGATTTTAAAAGACAGAATCTTTTCTACCAGAAAATCAGGTTTGAGAACCGTTGCCAGCGCGCCGATAAACTGTCCGGAAGATGAATACACCGGAATGCAAATTGGCAGCACCACTTTTCCTGTTAATTTGGATTTGATGGGGGTACTCAAGTTGATTTTCCCGGCTTTGGCATCCTGAAAGTAATGCCGATCTTTGACGGATACGCCTTTGTACTTGCCGCCAACACCATCGGCGATAATGACACCATCGGCATTGCAGACGTAGATGGTTTCATAATGATCTCCGATCTGCTTCATGGTTCCGGCCAGTTTACGATCCAGTTTCTGAATATCCGCCGCAGAAGCGTCAATGCCCGATTCCGCGACCTTGGCGGCTACATCAATGGTGGTGTTTCCAACCGCCAGATCCTTGGCCAATTTGATTTCTTCTTCCAGTGTGATCTGAATTAAGCCGGCGATACTTTTAGCGGTATTAACGACATTGGATTCATTGGTCGCTCTCACATCCCGTGATAAACGCATATTGGAAAAAATGCCCAGCGCGAGAAGCGGCAACAACACGCACAGAGAACCTCCAGCCATTAGCTTGAAACTAAGACTTCTTTTTTTCATCAAAACTCCTTGTAATAAATGAATTGATATTGATTTGTGATTTCAAAAATCCTTGAAATCTGTTTCATCAAACGGAATGATCTCGTTAGGATTCACTTCCTTCTTGTGCTGAAATCTGGAGATGGCTTTAGCAGGCGGTTTCGATGATATCATGGGAAGCCTTGCTGAAGAAGATCTTCTTGCTGTTGTATGCGGGGCAATCGCCGGGCGTTTAAGCTGCTGCCCGGATGGATGCCCTGACATCTCTCCTGAAACCAGAATCACCAGATCATTGACAATGGCTTTCATCTGTTCGGCCTGCGCATTCATTTCTTCAGAGGCGGATGCCGATTCTTCCGCACTGGCCGCGTTTTGCTGCGTTACGGTCTCCATTTCGGAAACCGCAATGTTGACCTGGTCGATGCCTTTGGCCTGTTCGCTGGATGCCGCGGCAATTTCGCCGATGAGATCACCGATTTTGGATGTGTTATCCGTCACCTGGGTAAAAGCGGCATTACTTCGCTGGACATATTCGGCCCCTTCCTTGACCTTCTTGGAAGTCCCCTCGATCAAGGACGATGTCGTTTTGGCGGCTTCGGCGGCCCGAAGCGCCAGGTTACGAACTTCATCGGCCACCACCGCAAACCCGGCGCCGGCCTCCCCTGCCCTCGCAGCCTCAACCGCGGCATTTAACGCCAGCAGATTGGTCTGGAACGCAATTTCATCGATGGTTTTAATGATCTTGGACGTTTCATCACTGGCTTTTAAAATATCACTCATGGACGCCGTCAACTCGGACATGGATTTAGAAACCGTCTGAACACTGGCGCCGGCTTCCTGCATCAGCGCATTGGCCTGGGCCGCGTTGTTGGCATTCTGTTTGGTCATGGAAGACATCTCTTCCAGAGACGCCGAAGTTTCTTCGATGGACGCCGCCTGTTCGGACGCCCCTTGCGCCAGAGTCTGGCTGGAAGATGACACCTCGCCAGCCGCTGAAGCCACCTGATCCGCGCCCTCGTTGAGCCCGTCAATAACAACGGTCAGTGGTTTTGAAATGGTGCGGGAAAAATACCAGATCGCCAGAAGAGCTATTATCAGAAATATCGCTGTGATCATGATCATGGCGTTACGCAGGGCATATACCGATGCCATGAATTCATCCACCGGCTGGGTAGTCCCAACGCTCCATCCTGTCAACGCCACCGGCGCAAAACCGGCAATTTTATGGATGCCCTCAAAAATATAGGTATCCACTCCCGTCTGATGCGCCAGCATTTTCTCCATGATATCTTTCATATCCTTGAGGGTAGCCAGATTCAATGTCAACACATTCTTGGGATTGGGGTGAACCACAAGCAAACCGGTTTTATCCACCACAAACGGATATCCGGTTGTGCCGATTTTGACGGACAGAATACTCTCGGACAGGGAGTCCAGCTTCACGACAGTCGCCAGAGCGCCGACGAACCGCCCGGCATTCGAATAAATCGGAACACACACCGGCAATGCCGCTCTGCCGGTTTTTTTGGACTTGATCGGGGTTGTCAGATTGACTTTATTGTCTTTGGCGCTCTGAAAATAATCCCGATTTTTGACGGAAATGCCTCTGTAGTCGCCTCCCGTGCCATCGGCGTAAATGACGCCGTCCGGATTGCAGACAAAAATAGTTTCATACTGATCTCCGATCTGCTTCATGGCGGCAGCCAGTTTGTGATCCAGATTCTGAATATCCGATGCGGATGCATCAATACCGGACGCTGCAACCTTGGCAGCGACATCTATCGTGGTATTCCCGACGGACAGATCTTTAGCCAGCCTGATCTCTTCTTCCAGTGTCATCTGAATCAAATTGGCAATGCTTTTGGCGGTATTGACAGCGTTTTGTTCATGGCTGATCTTCATATCCCGGGATAAACGCATATTCGAAAAACCGCCAAGCGCCAGAAGCGGCAACAGCACACACAGAGAACCACCTGCCAGTAATTTAAAGCTGAGGCTCTTTTTTTTCATATTCCCCCCTTTTTTATGAAGTCTCAAAACACGGATATCCTGTCCGTAAAGCCACTGAATGCAACGTCATGCTGAAATTGAACCGCCTGATGAAATCGTTATTTCTGAAAGGATTGATACATCGCAGATGCTGGTCACAAACAGCATACAGAAGAACTATCGCATAGTATTAAAACAAATATCAATAGATATCAACCGCATCCGTCCAAAATTATTCTTTTTTCACAACACATTTTCAGGTCAGCCCAATTTACCGCAATCCGCTTGTTATGGTTTATCGGCACTTCAACAACAAACTTGAGGACAGATTTCGTTTGTCGTTTCCATATGGGGTTGATTTGAGGAAATGCCTGTTATACACTTCCGCCGTTTGTAAATAATTGACATCAAGGCGCGGTATGGCCTCAAAAAATGAAACATATGCTCCATATGCTGTCATGATGGAAGGTGCAGCGCAACAGGGAGGAATTTTCAATCATGTCCTGCTCTCAAGAAATTTGCCATAATGCGCCGAACGGTGATGGTTGCGGCCGGGAGAACAGCTTTAAAACCAAAAGCCAATGGTGCATATCCCTTCTGGACGGAACGCCGATGCCGGCCTTTGCCATCAATTTACAGCACCAGGTAGTGCTGTGGAACCGGGCTTGTGAAATACTGACCAGCATTCCTCGAGAAAAAGTATTATTCCATCGTCTTGATTCGCGGATGTTGTATGGAGGACCGTACCGACCGCTTCTGTCGGATCTGGTTTTAAATATGGATGAAGATGCCATTCATAAATGGTACGACGCTAAAAACCTGTGCCACAGCACGATCATTCCGGAAGCCTATGAAGCTTCCGATGACATTGTCATTCAGGGAGAAAAACGTAACATCATTTTTGTTGCAGCACTGATCCGTAACGCTGACGGTGAGGTTGTTGGCGCGGTTGAAAGCCTGCTGGATCATACGGACCGCAGCCAGTTGCTGAATCAATTGTATCAGGCGCAGAAGATGGATGTCCTGGGCTCGCTGGTAGCCGGCGTGGCTCATGAAATCAACAACCCCATCAACCTGATCATGTACAACCTTCCGCTTCTGGAAAAAATATGGAAAGACATGCTGCCGATTATCAAGGAACAGGGTATTCGAGCACCGCAGAAAAAATACGGCGGTCTGACCTGCGATTTTCTTGAAAACAACCTGCTGCAGCTCATTTCGGATATGGACATGGCCAGCAAACGGGTGGCGGCAATCGTCGCCGGGCTGAAAAGTTTCTCCAGGTTTTCGGCCCGTTCCGACAAAGCGCCGTTTCAAATCAATCAGGCCGTGGAAAATGCCATACGATTGTCGCAACCCACATTGAAAAAAATGAACGTCGCCATCGAACTGGATATGGAAAACGATCTTCCGGCTATTCCGGGAAATCTCCAGAATATCGAACAGGTCATTCTGAACCTGATCATCAACGCCTCTCAGGCCATCGAGCACGATCATGGCAATATCCGAATCACAACCCGATTCCGGCAGCAGGATGGCTTTATCTCAATCATCGTCAAAGACAACGGCAAAGGCGTCAACAGCGCCATCGCCGACAAGCTCTTCGATCCTTTTGTAACGGACAAGCAGGACAAAGGCGGCACCGGTCTGGGGCTTTCCGTATCTTACAACCTTGTCAAGGCGCATCAGGGATCCATCAGCTTTGAAAGTCAGCTCGATCAAGGTACGGCTTTCACGATTTTACTGCCATCCGTATTAAAACGAAAGCCACTTCGGATCATGGTGGTGGATGATGATCCCCTGATCCGGGAATTGTTGCGGGACGTGCTGGTTCAACACCGGCCTTATATTGTCGAGGAAGCTTCCAATGGCATCGAAGCATGTATCCGCTTGGGCGCCAACCGCCCCGATCTGCTGGTCATGGATCTGTTTATGCCGGAAATGAACGGCATCGAGGTCTGCCGGGTGCTGAAAAATGACCCGGTGCTATCGGATATGAATGTCATGATTATCACCGGCCATGAGGGACATCCTTTGGTTGCAGATATTTCGCAGTTCGGATTCATCAATATTCTGTATAAACCGTTTGATCTGGAAGATTTTGTGAAACAGGTTGATAATATCTTGATATCTTGAAAAAACTGGTTTATCGGACGTTGGAAACGGAGTTTATGGCATGAAATCTGTGTCGGATACATCGCCAATCCTGATTGTCGATGATGACGCCGGGCTGTTGTTGAGCATCAAAGCCACACTGCTCAGCGCCGATTTGCCGGAACCGGACATTGTTTCAGACAGCCGTCTGGTAATGGATATGTTCCGCAAGCATCCCTATCAGATTGTGCTTCTGGATCTGGTAATGCCTCACACTAACGGCATGGAACTTTTAGAGAAAATCAAGTCCGAGTTTCCGGATACGGTATGCCTGATTGTCACAGCCACCGATGAAGTATCCACAGCGATTCAGGCCATAAAGCTGGGGGCGGCCGACTACCTGATCAAACCGGTCAACAGCACGAATTTGATAACCATCGTTCAGCGGGCGCTGGAACGTTACAACCTTCGCAAGGACGTCGCGCTGTTCGCGTCCAGCCGATCTTTTCAGGATCTGGCTCATCCGGAAGCGTTTCAGGATATCGTTGCAGAAGATGAATCCATGTCCCTCGTTTTCCATCAGATCGAAGCGGTCGCCCCAACAGACTACAGCGTGATCATCACCGGCGAATCCGGCACAGGGAAAGAACTGATGGCCCGAATGATACACAAACTGAGCAACCGGGCATCCGCGCCTTTTGTTGCCGTCAACATGGCAGCCTTCACTAAAACGCTTTTCGAAGATGATTTTTTCGGACATACCAAAGGCGCTTATACCCATGCGATGAATGAGAAAAAAGGTTTTTTCGAGGAAGCTCATGGCGGAACATTGTTTCTGGACGAAATATCCGAACTCGACCTGTCGTTGCAGGGGAAGCTGCTGCGGGTTTTGCAGGAAAAGGAATTTTACCGACTGGGCAGCACCAGCAGTCAACAAATTGACGTCCGCATCCTGGCTGCAACCAACCGGGATATCCTGGATGAGGTAAAACAGGAGCGTTTCAGAGCGGATTTATTTTACCGGCTGAGTATGTACACCATAAAAATTCCACCGCTCCGGGAAAGAAAAAAAGACATTCTTCCCCTTACCATGCATTTCATTGAAATGTATGGCAGGAACATGTCTGAACCCATTAAATCCGTAGCTCCGGATCTGGAGCAGAAACTCTTGAATTATTCTTTTCCCGGAAATATTCGGGAGCTGGAAAACATGATGGCGTCAGCTGCACTGCTGGAAAAATCCCAGACACTGACTACTTCGTCAGTCCTGAGTCTGAACACATCTGTTGCAGATGCCCCTGGTAAAGCCCAGGAGCTTATGACCCTTGAGGAAATAGAAAAACAACATATTCTCCGGGTGCTTCAGGAAACCGGAGGTAACCGTATCAAGGCGGCTCGCATTCTTGGAATCAATACCGCCACCGTATATAGGAAAATAGAAAAATATCGGATTTCCGATAAACTGTTAAAATAGATGTCACGGGATTTGTATGAAACACCAGGATCACATAGCCGGCAAACAGGTTCTTTTCATCATTGAACAACTCAGGAACGAAAAAACATTTATCCGAATGAGACTGCCGGAAGACGATTTCGAGCAATTGACCATCATCGATGATATCCGGTCAAAAGGGGACCAAAAATTCTTTATCATCGATCGCCCGGAAGGCTTTTCGGAAGATATCGCTCCCGAACACGGCAAACAGGTTCATTTCGAATTCACCGGGGTGGACAGACTCCCTTACTTTTTTCACACACTGATTTTTCGAATTGACCCCAAGGAAATCTGGGTTACGTTTCCTGAAAGCATTGAACGCAAACAACTCCGAAGAAATTTCAGAGTCGATGTGCCGCCAGGGACACAAATGAGTTTTTACAAAAACGGCGTCAATATTGAAAATCAGGTCATCAATCTGAGTCTGGGAGGATCGTTCTGCGCGCTTGTCAGGCACCCGCTTATTGAAAAGCCTGACCTTGATATCGCCTCAGGTGATTCACTGAGAGATATCGAGCTGATTTTTCGCTCAAAATTTTCAGAGCCCCAGCGGTTGAAAATCCGCAAGGCGATCGTCGTCCGGGTTGAAGAAAAGCCGGACATCAGTGAAACCTTCTGTGCGCTTCACTTCATAGACATGGATAAATCTGAGGAAAAAGCGCTGACAGAATTGATCTATATCATGCAGCGTGAATATCTTAAAAAAAGGCTGCACATTTAACCACATGGCAGCACGTCACACCTCTGAATCAAGGTTATTCAGCACTCGGTTCACATATTGCCGGGTTTCACTGAAAGGCACATTGCCGTTATACCGTTTGACGGTTTCAGGCCCGGCGTTATAGGCGGCAAGCGCCTTTCTGACATTCCCTCCGAACAAATCCATCATTTTTCGCAGATACCGCACACCGCCATCAATATTCTGTCGAATGTCAAACGGCTGTGTGACCCCCAGATCGCGGGCGGTTCCGGGCATTAACTGCATCAGCCCCTGCGCCCCTGCCGGCGATACAGCCGTGCTGTCATAATTGGATTCCGCCTCAATAACGCCCTTGATCAGTTGATGCGGAAGCTGATATCTGGCAGCCGCTTCCTGAATGGCGTTTTCAATGGCTTCACTACATTGCGTATTGCCGGATGATCGCTGAAATGTTGACATCTTCTCTGCCGCTGGTGCATATCCATAAAGAGAATTTTTGATATCCGCCATGGATTTTCTGACTGGAAGCGCTGAAGATTGCGCCCCGATATTTTGCGCCGGTTGAACGCCTGGGGTTCCGGTTCCGGATGAACTTTCCTGTGACTTGGAAGACGGCGCCGGTGCAGCTCCCGGAGGTGTTAACGGCACATAATAAGGTACTGCAATCGAATGTTTTCGATAATCATCAAGAGTCATTCCCTTCAGTTCTTTGGGTGCAGAATCGCTGACGGGCCTTTTGAACGTTGAAAGAATTCCGTTAAACTTGCTTGAGGATTCTGACGGCGTATTATTCTGAGTTTTCATATCCTGCCTGAAAACCTTAAGCCTTCCGGAAACATTGTTGATGTAGTCTTCAATACCCATATTGGTTTGCATCTTTAAATCCTTTTATCATGAATTCGTGATGACTCCACAGAAAGCCTTGTCTCAGCGGCTACACCCCGTATGTGGATTTTTTTGCAACGTCGTCAAAAATTTGACGGCTGATATAAAACCGGGCTGTTTTTCTTCATCACATTATCGCTGGTAGTGCATCGAGCGGGCGACACGTATCGCTGAATAGGAAAAAAGCAGCGCCATGCAGGAAATACAGACCATGGAAAATTCAAACAGCAACCGCGTGAGAATTTTGATGACATCATAGGTGGAAACTTTATCTGCACCCGTTTCCGGCATCAGGGTTTCGGCTCCTGCTGTCTGTGTCTGTCCGGATTTTCTGAAAAAAGCGGCGACATCATCTACCGAAAACGGCATCGAATACGATTTATGTATGGCAGGCGGCAATGGTGCGGAAACGATGGGCTCCTGTTTTTCAGTTCCCTGCGCCGTCGAAGCCGGGGCGGAAGACACCGAAACGCTATTCGCCGGCGAAACGTTCTGGGCGCTCTGCGGCGCGTTGCCGACAGAATGTGCTGCGGTTGCGGTATCGGTCCCCCCTGTCGTGGAAACGGCTGGAGATAAAGCGGCTACTGCTGGTGCAGGTGGCGTGGATAACGCGTTCAGATATTGCCTGGATACCCACCCCGTAAGATTCCCATATTTTTTCATATGCGTTTCATAGACAACTTTCGCCCACGGGCCATTTTCATCCTGAATGGTTACAATACTCCCTTTTATCAATAACATCAGAATATTACCATTCTTTTTCGGATGCTGTCGCAAATACGCATTAGATGTCAATTCCGCCGGGATCGGGTTATAACATATACCTGACTCCGGAACCATTATGATCCATAATCCCAGAACGGCGCCAGCCAAAACGACGAGATTTCGATAGCACATCTGCATAAATAGTCCTCCCTTGTAATCTTGACGAGTTCGTAAAAAGTCCGGCGCGCATTGCTCGTGAACTTTTTATGAGTCCGCCCAATCGTTAACTCAACAACCCCTGATGTGTAGATATGCGGCGCTGATCATCGTTTCGGCAAAAAACCGGATAACATGCCTTTATTGCCCTGCCGGGAAGCGGACGCACAGATTCGCCCGTACTTACAGCTTGACCGGATTGATGATCATGGCCAGATATGCAGATAACAAGCAAGAAAAATGCCATTGACAGACGGGAAAAAAAGAGATGATTCCATTTTGCTTTCAAAATGATATTCCAGCAAGCATTCGGACTGAGACCGCGAAAGCAAGCGAGCAGCGATGAGACTGTACATTC
>LKPX01000130.1 GCA_001443525.1 Desulfobacteraceae bacterium RAAP-1
ATGTCGAAAATGATCATCGAAGACAACATGAACGGCACCATCACAGCCCGCAACGTCGGAGACGGCGCGGAATTCACCATCTGCATTCCGCAGACCTCCAATCCGGCATAGCCTTTGCTGCATACGGAATTTATCATCGAAATGACAAGCCACCACCGGAAGATATATGAAAAGGAACATATGGCTGAATGATAGATATCAGAATACTGCTGATCGTTCAGGATGGTAAGAACAAACAAAAATATCTGGATGTTTTGACTCAATACGGCGTTGAGGTGTTTGTCGCATCGTCGTTTCATGAGTTGAGCGAGGATATCTGCCAGCGCACATATCACGGCATTTTTCTGGATATACAAACCAAGATGGCCGCTATCCGGGAAAATAGAGATTATGTCTATGGCCTTCTGGAAAAATTTCCGGTGGCGCAGCTCAAGGTGGATGAAAAAACCGGCGATGTCGTCAGCTATTATTACAACCAGCAACCCGGTGACACCCCGCTGGATTTCATCAAAAACCGATGCCGGAATTTCGTTCCCCAGAAAATCCGGTCTGATGAAAGAAAGGAACTCCATTTAAACGTCAGGCTGTTCAAAAATCCCGATGACCGGCGCCCTGAACTCACGGTCACCCGAAACATTTCCAGGGGCGGCTGTTTCATTTTTTCCACCCGTCGGTGGATCGAAGGCGTGGATGTCTGGATAGACATCCATGAGCTGAGCGATCATACCCTGATCCGTGCCCAAATCCGGAATGTCGTCAAATGGGGAGAGGCAAAACGGATACCGGGAATCGGCATAGAATTCAAGCAGATTTCAGAATCACAACTGGAAGATATCTCGAAGCAATTCCTCTCATAACCAACATGGCGGCAAGGACATGTCAGGCAATCTCCAGCATCACCGGTTCCTTGAGGAGTAATCCGATGGCCTCGGCAGCGGTTTGAGCCGCTTCCGGAAAAGTTTTCGTCAGGCTGACGACATGACGCAGGTGATCGGCGGTCCGCAGCATCAGCATGACCAGATCACCTTCCGCACCTTCGGATAGCGCTGTCACATCCTGCCATGTCCGGCCCGACGCCCATGCATATACGGCGATGGCCGGCTTCAGACACAGCGGCCGAACGTTAAAATCCTGATCGTACATATCCCGCATCAAGGGTTTCAGGACGCTTCTGACAACGGCCACCGCCTCCAGAAGCTCCTGCGGCACCATGTGACGATCTAACGGATCATCATATTCCCGGTCGGATACAAACAGCGACATGACAGCGGCCATCAGCGCAGGGCTGGATTCCGGAAAAGCCCGTTTACGAAACCCCTCGGCAATGAGAAGCGGCTGATCCACCCGAAGCTGTGAAGCCCAGAGACCGTCACGGGTCAACGCGCCGTCCTCTGCGACAAACCGCGTCTGTTTCAAAAATTCCAGATGACGGTTAAACTCCTGAATCAATACCCGGTGCCGCGCACCGGACAGTTTTTGGCTGCCGGACGGCCCATCGCTTTGACGCATCAGCGAAAAGGTGGCGAAAGAACGCATCAGGAGGTTTTCGATTTGATCCGGCGGGTGCGATAACAACAGGTTCAGCACCATCGAAAAATTAATCCGCAACTGGCTGAGTACATCCGACGGCGGCGACGCCACTAACCGGGCGCAAAGAGGAATGTCAAGGTATTTGCCCGGAATCGCTGCGGCGAAACCGATTTTATCCATGCCGCGGCGTCCGGCGCGACCGGTCATCTGGTGAAATTCCGTAGGGCTGAGCGGCATAAACTCGACGCCGTTAAAGCGGTCGGTGTTCAGAAAGACAACCGTTCTGGCCGGGAAATTGACGCCGGCGGCCACCGTGGATGTTGCAAAAACCGCCTGAAGCAGCCCTTCGGTCATCAATGTCTCGATCACCTGCTTCCAGGCCGGAAGCTGCCCGCTGTGGTGGGCGCCCAGCGCCAGATGTTTCAGATGCCAGAGCTGCCGATGGTGCTTCAGATGCGGACTCTGGGATATGATTTCAGAGATTCGCCGGTACAGGGCTTCTTTTTGAACAGGATCGCCGCCGACAGGGGACTCCCGACACAGCTCCAGGGCATGGTCGCAGTCCGCACGGGATTTAAGAAAAAATATGGCGGGCAGCAGATCGAAATGGTGCAGAACCCTTAAAATTTCTCCCAGCGGCGGCAACTGTCCGGGAGCGGCCGCCCATCGCTGCGATTTTTCGTTCCGGATATATTCACGAACTTTCGGAGACATCCGGTTCTTTCCCGGAGCACTTCCGGACAAGAGCGGCAACAGGGTGCCGGAGGGATGGAAAAAAACAGGATACAGCGGCACCGGCCGCTGCGTCGCCTCGATCACCCGACATTCCTGAGACCGGATGGCACACAGCCATTCGGCAATCCGGGCGGCGTTGCCGATGGTGGCCGAAAGCAGCAGCAGCGGAATCCGGGACGGCAAGTAAATCATGGTTTCTTCCCATACCACCCCGCGGTCCGGATCGCCGAGAAAATGCGCTTCATCCAGTACCACCAGATCCGTATCGAGAGTTTCCCCCTGATGCATGGCGTCATAAAGCTGATTGCGCAGAATTTCCGTCGTACCGACAATGACGGATGCCTCCGGCCGTTCTTTCCGGTCTCCGGTCAGAATCCCCACCTGGTCCTGGCCGAATATCTCTGAAAATTCATTGAATTTGGCGTTGGACAGCGCTTTCAGCGGTGTGGCATACCATGAACGGCCACCGGCGGCCCGGACACGGGAGATGGCCTGCACCGCTATCCAGGTTTTTCCAGAGCCTGTAGGGGCTGTCACCAGGCAGTCCGCCTCCTGAATGGCAGCTACGGCCTCACTTTGAAACGGATCCGGCGAAAACGGTACGGGTTCCGGAACGCCGATGGATTTTAACGCCTGCCTTACCGCCGGATCCGCCCCGGGTTTCAGATGAATGGGCTGTGCCGGCGCCCGGCGTCTTTTGGGAACAAACCGGCTTACCTTGCCTCGGGGCTTCAGTGTCATGGCGTCAACTGCCGGATGATCGCGTTCAGACGCATCATCCCGATATATTTCATTCTTACGGATAAGGTATCCGATAGATTATCCACATAGGGATTCAACATAAAAAAACCTCCGACAGATAACGCAGCGAAATTATTTTTCTGAAAGGCGATGGATGCTATGTGAAACAATTCAAGCCAAATATCAAGCGCTAATTACACCACATGCACTTCATCCCTGTCTTGACAGGGATGCCGTTTTATGACACAAATTTTGCCATGAATCGCAAATCCCGCAAGATACTTGAGCTTATCTTTGCTCGTCCGGCAAGTGCAAATGTAAAATGGTCGGATATCGAAGCGCTTTTCACGGATATTGGCGCCGAAATATCGGAACGCGAAGGTTCTCGTATCGGGGTGAAACTCTTCGGCGAACGGCGGGTGTTCCATCGCCCACACCCATCGCCCAATACGGATAAGGGGGCGCTTGAAAGCATCCGCAGATGGTTAAGCGAACATGAGGTAAAACCATGACCACGACAAATGTTATGATTATTGACGGTTATAAAGCCATTATCCAGTACGATCCAGACATAGACCTCTTTCGGGGTGAATTTATCGGACTGAATGGAGGCGCCGATTTCTACGCCGCCACCGTTCAGAACTTGCACGAAGAGGGCCGTAAATCCTTGAAAGTTTTTTTAGATATGTGCGAAGAAGACGGCGTCAATCCTCGCAAACGCTTCACTGGCCGGTTTAATCTGCGCCTTCAGCAGGATTTATACGAAAAAGCCGCAATACATGCCAAAGCTTCCGGCAAGAGTATCAATGCATGGATTGCGGATGTTATCCGCGACACAGATTCTCCGGCGCATCAGTAAAGACATTCACACCGTATCGAAGTTCTGAACCGGCGTCTTCTGGGAACAAATCGACTCGTTTTACCGCGGGATTTCAGTGTCATGGCGTCAACTGCTGAATGATCGCGTCTAATTGGGTTTTAGCGACGGTATTGGTGTCAAATGGAGAAACGCCGTTCAAATCGGCCTCGATAAGGGTATTGTCGTAAGGCAGAAAACCCAGAAATTCAAAGCTGGGCAGGTTCTTCTTTAAAAATGCGATATCCGCATCGCTGCGGATTTTATTGCCCACCACCGCAAGGTGATGCAGCCCGATTTCGGCGGCCAGATGCTGAATGTGTTCCGCCGTGTCGATGCTTCTGCGGCCAGGCTCCACCACAATGATCAGTTTGTCCACGGCCCGGGCGGTCGCCCTTCCCAGGTGTTCGATGCCGGCTTCCATATCCATCACCACCACCTCATCTCTGGCCAGAACGATATGGGTCACGAGCGCCCGCAGCAAGGTGCTTTCAGGACAGATACATCCGGAGCCTCCTTTTTTGATACCGCCCAGACGCATCATCTTGATATTCCCCAGCCTTGCGGACAGAGATTCCGGGAGGTCATCCACCTTTGGATTCAGCTTGAAAAAGCCTCCGATGCTGCCGGGTCTGGCTTCGGTGCGCTCGTATGCCAGGTCTTTCATTTCGGAAATCGGTACGATCTTGTCGGCATCGGCAATTCCTAAAGCACCCGCCAGATTGGCGTCCGGATCTGCATCAATCGCCAGTACATGTTTGCCTTGTTCATCAAATTTTCGAATCAGCAATGCGGAAAATGTGGTTTTGCCCACGCCGCCCTTGCCACTGACAGCTATCTTCATTGTATTACCATCCCTTGTTGAGCATAATTTCGTTTACCCGGGCTTCGGCCTGTTTTTCGACCAGGATCATCTTCCGGACGTGCGCCTTTCGGATTTTATCCTCCAGTATGGCGATGTCCGCCGGTTTTTCCATCAGATCCATCGCACCCAGTTTCATGGCCTCCACCCCTTTTTCAAGCGTGACATGCCCGGTCAGAAAAATGACCTGAAGCTCGGGTTTCACCATTCTCAGCACTTTCAGCGCTTCGAGTCCGTCCATTTCCTGCATCTGAAGATCGAGCACGACCACGTCATAAGATTCTGACATAATTTTCGAAATCGCCTCGCGCGCAGAACCCGCCGTCGCGACATCCATGCCCCGATACTTGAGGCGCTCGGACATGATGTCGAGAAAATCCTTTTCATCATCCACCAGTAAAATTCTTTCGGCCATGATCTCTTCTTCTCCCTGTCGGTTTTCAATGTAAGCAGGGAATGCGCATTTTCAATGCAGACAACCTCGTAAAAAGTCAGTCTGTCCTGTTCATGGTAATATCCGCCGGCAAAATAATCCACAATTCGCGGGTCTGGATATCCAGGGCTTGCGTCGCTTTCAGGTGATTCAGTACATCAGGGATATGGATATTTGTCAACATGTGATCCACCGGTGAAAAAATAATGGCGGCGCCATCGGATGTCTTTCGGGCGCACAGATGGAGCTGTCTGTCGGCGCCGGCCCTTTCGAGCAGTTCGTTCAGAGATCGCCAGATCAGCGTCTGCACCCAGAATGGGCAGGTGGTAATGCGAACCGGCGTGGCGGAAGGTTCCAGAACCAGCGTTCCTCCCTTCATGACGGCTGTCCGGGAATTCAGCGCAATCGCCAGCGTCAGAGCATCTTCCAGATCGCTGCATGCGATCGTCACATCGACGCTGTGGGCGAACTGGTTCATATGTTTGATCATTGTATCTGCACGCTGCACCTGCTTCATCACATTACCTGCCAGGAGTTTCAGCCTGTCGGGATCCAGCGGTCTGCCGGTTCCCGCCATCAGCATCATATCTTCCAGAAGTCCGGCGTGTTCATTGATGATGGCAAGCGCATTTTTCAGCTCATGAGATAAGGACGCCGATATGGCGCCGAAGCAGCGAAGTCCGCACGTTTCTATGGATTCAGGCTCACTCATATCGATTTTCCCGGATGACGCATCACTTCGTTCATTTTTTCCAGCAGGGCCTCGATCTTCACCGGTTTGATCAGATAAAAATCGCTGCCGGCCTCTGCGGCTCCGGCAGTGAAATCCTCTTCAGAGCCATGCCCTGTCAGAAATATGAACTTCATGGCAGGGCAAAGCACCTGCAATCTTTTTTTGAGTTCGATACCGCTGATTTTAGGCATCTTGACATCAAGAACGGCCAGATCGAATGTCTCCGACTTTACCCGTTCCAGCGCTTCTTCACCGCCGGTGGCCCAACCGGCATGAATGCCTCTGAGTTCCAGACGCTCGGCCAGTGTGGACACCAGTTGTTCTTCGTCATCAACCAACAATACCCGCATCAACGTCTCCTTTTTTGACGACTTCGTAAAAAGTCCGGATGCTGCGTTGCGCCGCATCCTTCGTCATTGCAGCGTACCCAAAAGTACGCTTCATTCCTCAGGATTTGCGCGCCTTGCCTGCGAACTTTTTACAAAGTCGTCCGAAAATCGACTTTTGTCGAAGCCGTCTTTTTTCTGTTCACTGGTTTGGGGTTCACGGATCAGCGGCAGCGTCACGATAAACCGGGTACCTTTGCCGACGGCGCTTTCGACCTGAATATCGCCGCCCAGTTCCTGCACAAGACCATAGGTAATGGACAATCCAAGCCCGGTGCCGCCGGTTCTGCTTTTGGTAGTGAAAAACGGCTCAAAAACACGTTTTAAATCCGCATCTGAAATGCCGCAACCATCATCACTCACGGTAACGGACACAGATTTGTCCGGAATGGCGGCAACCGCGATTTTCAGGTGTCCGCCTTCGTTCATGGCGGCAAATGCATTGTTGACCAGATTCAGGAAAATCTGCTGAAGCTTTCCCCGATCGCTCTCGAATTCCGGAACATCCTCCGGAATATCCGCTGAAACGACAATGCTCTTGTATTCGGCTTCCTTACCCAGAAATCCGATGACATCCTGAATGATGTCGCGGATACTCACTTTCTGGATACGCACTTCCATATGCCGGGCAAAGCCGAGAAGCCGACGGGTAATGGCGCCGCAGCGTTCCACAGAGGACAGAATGCTGTCCAGCAGGCCGACAAGTTTGGTATCCGCAGCGCAATCGCTTTGGAATGTAAGGATATCCTTGATCAACCCCGCTTTTTCATTGATGATCGCCAGCGGATTGTTGATTTCGTGCGCCACGCCCGCAGCAAGCCTCCCGATAGAAGCCAGTTTATTGGCGTATTCCACCTGATGCAATGTCATTACCCGCTTTTGATCCGCCATATACATATGGTTTACCAGATAGGTGGCCACACCAATAATCACCGCCAGAATCCCGACGATACTGACGGCCAGAAAGGCGACAAGATGCAGGCGGGTTTTAAACCAGGGTTTCATCAACTCGTTCTTCTGCTTGGTCACCATCAGAATGAATGGGGTATCCACAATATAGGCGTAACCGATAACATAGATGCGGCCCTTTGAATCCGAGGTCTGATACACCTGTGTTGTTGAGGAAAAATCCGGAATCGCAAACGGAATCCGGCTGAAAATATCATGAAAATATCGGGAAGGCGTCTGAAGCACACCACTCCGGTTGATGATGACGGCGTCTCCGGAAGGCTCCAGCTCCATTTGCGACAGGATTTTCTGGAAACGCTCCATATCCAGGGACGACCTCAGAATAAACGAGTCCCCATTCGGCAACAAATGCTTAACAGCTATCACGAAATGGGGTGCATTCCGCAATCCGAGAAATACATCGCTGATATAGACGCCTTTTTCCATGACCTGCCGAAACCAGTCATGCCGGCGGTAGTCCACCCCCAAAAGCCGGTAAGGCCCTGCGTAATTGATCTGGATTCCAGAACTGTCAATCACGCCCAGGTCGCTGAAGCCCCCCAGGCTTTTTTTCAGATTCTCCAGAATCGTCTCAAGCCTGGCCGTATCTTTCAGAGTTTCATACGGGTTGTCATGAACAACAAAATCAAGAGCGAATTTGCGTTCTTCCAGGAAAAAGGAAATAGTCCGACGCTCGTTTGAAACCAGCCGGGATGTTCTCAGGAGAATTTCAGACTCTATCGCTTTCTGGGTGACATTATAATCAATCAGCGCCATCAGAATCAACGGCGCCAGCGCAACACCCGCGCAGAGAAAGACAGCCTGTTTCCAGATTTTCCTGAAATCGAACAGAGCTCTGAAAGGACCCGACGCCACGTCCCGGTATTCCCAGAATTTGGGCATGAACCGTTCAAACTCAAGTTTCATGATTGAATTTTCCTGATATCACTGCTCAACATGTTTTTCGTTTTTGTATTTTTTCGTTGGCTTGTCTCAACGTGCTGCTCAGTACCTCGATATCCACCGGCTTTTGCAGATAAGCAAAAGCCCCTAACTGCATACACACTTCCCTGTCGGCTTCGGAACCATGCCCCGTGAGGATGATGACCTCGATGCCGGGCTGGGTTTCCTTGACCCTTCGCAGCACTTCGATACCATCGATACCGGGCATTTTAAGATCAAGAATCATCACTTCAGGATCATCCTCATGCACCAGCCTGAGGGCGGATTCTCCATCAAATGCCACCGCGGAGCCCATATCCCGGAGCATCAGGCGTTCGGACAGAGTCTGGACAAACTCCCGCTCGTCATCCACCAGCAGTACTTTAGACGGCGTCTCGAAATTGAATTTCCGGTAGATGTCGGACTGATAGAAATCCTTGCCCACACGGGTTTCAACCGAAAGCACATCCGTCACCTGACTTGCAATGGCCTTCAGGTCCTGCTCCAGACGGCTCAACATCAGCACGTTCTGGTGAATGGTCAGCGTAACAGCTCCCTTACAGGCACTGACTTCCACCAGGTGGCCTTCATCGGCCAGCGCCGCCTCCACCCGCGCAGCTAAAAGAAAATCCGCAGCCGCCTGTACGGATGCTTCCGTTTTCTGAAGCACATCCAGCTTCAACTTTTCCAGAATCAGCGAAACGGCTTCAGCAGCGCTGGTTTTATGCATGGGCAGTATCATGTCGTACAGAGAGGAATCCCATGGATCGCTTTTCCCCTGAAGGGTATGGACCCAGACGGCGCAATCCTCATCCTGACGGCGAATCCATTTGGCGGCATCCTTATCGGAGATGTTTTTAGTTTCCGCCGCCAGTGCGGTTCTGAAATTCATGTCGGCAATCAGACAAACCCGCAGCACATGGGAGATATTTCGCGAAATCAACTGGCCGGAAAATCCGGAAAAAATCAGCTTGTCCTGCTCCAGATTCCGCGCCATCGCCAGCTTCAAACAGGCAATGGCGCGTTCTTTTTCATGAGTGAACTTATTAAACACCGACGTTCGGGATGCAAACGCACGGGCGATTCTGGCGGCATCCATCCCGGAAAGTCTGGCTGCCTGCGCCGTCACATCGCTGTCGGTCATCAGGCTGTAGCCGGTGCGATCTATCAGCTCCCGAAGAACGGTATCTTCACTGCAAAAGGCGCCTGGGAAAACAGTCATAATTGGCATTGGGGTCCCCTTTGTATAAATGTCATAACGATATGATATAGTTTGACGGCTTCGTAAAAAGTCCGCATGCTGCGTTGCGCCGCATCCTTCGTCATTGCAGCGTACCACAAGTACGCTTCATTCCTCAGGATTTGCGCGCCTTGCCTGCGAACTTTTTACGA
>LKPX01000131.1 GCA_001443525.1 Desulfobacteraceae bacterium RAAP-1
TCATAACATAGACCAGTAGAAGATAGCGGATCATCGTCAAGCTGTAGCAAGCAACGGCAGCATCAAATGTCCTGCTTTGCTCTTTGCCCAGATAAAGCATTTGTTTCGGATCGTTAAAGAAAGCCTCGATAGCCCAAAGCCTGGAGTAGCAGCCCACGATTTGGGATGCATCCAGACTCAAATCCGTGCTGAAAAATCCATATCAAACTCACGACGCTTATCTGAAAAATATTTTTGCAAAGAAAGCGAAAAAGATTTAGGCTCTGTCATAGTGGCTCCTTATTTGGAATAAGTTGAGTGAGTTAGCAAAATCAACCATACCAAATTTGAGGCCGCTTTTCAATTAAAATAACTATTATTTCATGTGGTTATATTTGATTTCCATGTGCGAAACTTTAGTCCAATAACATGGTGAACGCCTTATGATAATTGATATCCATACTCATATGTTTCCGCCGGATATCTGCAATAACCGGCAGAAGTATTTTCAGGGCGAGCCTGAATTCAGGCTGTTATACGATAACCCGAAATCTGAACAGATCGGTGCTTCCGAGCTGCTTCGCAACATGGACGAACAAGGCATCGACAAATCGGTGGTGTTCGGATTTCCCTGGAACAATCTGGAGATATCGCGGCTTCAGAACGACTATATCATGAAAATGGCGGACACCCATCCGGATCGTCTGATCGGATTCTGCTGCCTGAACCCTGCGCATCCCGAAGCCGCCGGAGAAGTGGAACGCTGCATTCGAGGCGGGCTTAAAGGTGTTGGAGAGCTGGCGTTCTATCAATCCGGATTTGATGACCGTACGCTGGACGCACTGTCTCCGGTCATGGCGCTCTGTGAGGAAAAGGGGTTGCCGGTTCTGATTCATACCAATGAGCCTGTCGGCCATCTTTATCCCGGCAAGGCGCCGATGACGCTTCTGGAAATATACCGGATGGTGCAGCGATTTCCGCGCAACACGTTGATACTGGCCCACTGGGGCGGCGGGCTCTTTTTCTATCATCTGATGAAAAAAGAGGTGAAGGACGCCTTGAAGCATGTGTATGTGGATACTGCCGCATCGCCATATCTTTACGATATCGCCATATATCCGATTGCCGGCGCCGCCTTCGGATATGACAGAATTCTTATGGGAAGCGATTTTCCGCTCCTGAAACCAGCGCGGTATATCCGTGACATGAAAAAGGCGGGGGTCTCCGAGGATGCGCTCCTGGCGATTTCCGGCGGCAACGCCGTGAAGGTGCTGGGTCTTTCGCCAGGATGCTGAAATGAAACCCCATATAAAACTTCCTGAATTTTTCAATGCTGCATCCGGTTCCCTGACGGCTGGCGTCATTTCTGATACGCATGGCGTTGTCACGCCGGAAGCGTTGAGGGCGCTGCAGGGTGTCGATGTGATCCTTCACGCCGGAGACATTGACACCATGGCGGTTCTGGATGATTTGAAGCGAATCGCGCCGGTCATTGCCGTCCGGGGTAATATGGACAGAGGACACTGGGCATCGCTGCTGTTTGAAACAGAGATCATCGATACCGGAGGCGGTCTGCTGTACATCCTGCACGATCTCAGCCGGCTGGATTTAGAACCGGTTTCCTCCGGCATCCGTATCGTAATTCACGGACATACGCATCACGCCTCCGATGATATTAAAGACACCGTCAGATTCCTGAATCCCGGCAGCGCCTCCCGGCCAAGATACGGTGAGTCTCCATCCCTGATGAAACTGCATATTTCAAGAACCGTTGTTTCACCGGAATTCATTCAGTTGCCATGAGATAACAAATAAGACGGCTTCGTAAAAAGTCCGGATGCTGCATTGCGCTGCACCCTTCGTTGTTGCGGTGTACCCAAAAGTTCACCTCACTCCCCAGGGTTTGCGTGCCTTGCCTGCGAACTTTTTACAAAACTGTCCGAAAATTGACTTTTTACGAGGACATCAAATAAAGTGAAAGTGACATAAAAAAAAGAGGTGTCGCATGGATACCCCGAACAGTAACATTGTCTGTACGAACGCTGCTGAACCTGCCTTCTCTGAAGCCTTGAGCGACAGAACCGTCGAAGAAATCAAGGCGTTGGAAAGCTTGAAACCGGAAACCCTATAACCGGACGAGCTTCGGCGGTTAATCCGAATGCTGGACATGCGCCTGACCGAACTGGAAACGCAAAATACAGCACTGCGACAGATCCAGGCCGAACTGATCGCCGAAGGCAACCCCATGCTTGACTGCATGTGCGGCAATATCCTGCGCGGCCGTTTCAATCCCGCCAGATCATTTTTTACGGTAAACGGCAGTTTCTACTCCAATAATAGCACCCGGCTGCTTGCCAGCACCACTGAAGCCGACCGGCATGCACGCACCCGTAACCGATGCAATGGCTCAGGATATGAATCCGTAGCGCTGATTCCCATTCGCACCGATACGCAGGTTTTTGGATTGATTCAACTCAACGATCACCGTCCGAACCGTTTTTCATCCAATATGATCACGCATTTCGAAAAGATGGCCGATCGGCTGGCCATCGCCATGTCTCGGCATCAAGCTGAAAAAAAACTGCTGGAAAGCAAGGCGGTACTGGAGGAACGTGTTCGAAATGCCGTAAACGAACTGCGTCAGAAAGATCAGACACTGATTCAGCAGAGCCGGATGGCGGCCATGGGGGAAATGATCGGCAACATTGCGCATCAGTGGCGGCAGCCGCTGAATACGCTCAGCTTGATTGTTGCCAATATCCAGGATGCTTATCAGTTCAACGAGCTGAACGCCGAATATATGGATCAGGCCGCCGCCGATTGCCACAGGCTGATTCAGAAAATGTCCTCCACCATCAGCGATTTTTTTCATTTTTTTCGTCCGAACAAGGTGGTATCCGTATTCTCTGCCCGGCGTCAGATCGAAATGGCGATTTCTCTGGTCCAGGCAAGTTTTACAAACAACAATATCACCATTGATTTTGAAACCGAACGGGATGTACAGTTGCTGGGAATTCCCAATGAATATTCCCAGGTGCTGCTCAACCTGCTGTCCAACGCCAAAGACGCCATCCTGGCGCAACAATGTGTCGCCGGCAGGGTGAACATTTCCATCGAAATAGCAGACCGTATGGGCTGCGTCGTGGTGAGAGACAACGGTGGCGGCATTTCGGAAGATATCCTGGAAAAGATATTCGATCCTTATTTCACCACGCGTCCGCAAGGAAGCGGCATCGGCCTGTACATGTCCAAAATGATCGTGGAGCGCAGCATGAACGGCGGCATCACGGCGCGTAACGTTGCAGGCGGCGCGGAATTCGCCGTCTGCATCCCACTTGCAAATGATCAGGCGATCATACAGTGCTGATCCATCTGAAAAGCCTGCATCATGATGGCATGATCGATCATGCTGACGCCTTGTGAAAGCGCATCCACCATGTCGCTGTCGTTCCATCCCAGATTTCTCAATGTCTGAATATCGTCCGCCGTGACGGTTCCGGGATTTTTCATGGCCTTAATGACAAAAACCAGCATGGCGCCTTCTTTTTCATCCAGCAGAGATTTGGATGGATCGGCCTCCACCTTCCGAATATCTTCGTCACTGAGTCCTTGTTTTTTAAGCATCAATTTATTCAAATCCATACAGAATCCATAATCCAGACTTTTGGCGGCCAAATACCGGATATGGGTCAGCAGCGCGAAACTGAGAGTTGGATGTTTGCTGAAATACTTGATTCGCTGAAGCTGACTATCAAAGAGCACCGGGCTTGCGCTCAACAATTCCATCGGTCTGGGAATCGTGCCGATGTTTTTCATGAACATCTCATAGGCTTCTTTGATGGATCCTTCCGCATTTTCGCGTGAAACCGTAGTGATCAACGCCATTTTGAGCCTCCTTTAATTTCCGATAGTGTAATGAAAATGAGTTGCTGGAACAAACCGAACCGGTTTTGCCCAGATATGGTTGATAAAATACACCCGGCTGTTATATTAGTAAAATTAATTCATGTAATACGATTGATAAGGAGATGTAATCATATCATGATGAATCAACTGGAATTGAAGCATTTAAAAATGATTCAGGCCATTGCCGAAACCGGTAATGTAACCAGGGCCGCAGACAAGCTGTTCATCACTCAATCTGCTCTCAGCCAGCAGCTCAAGGACATCGAAAGCAGATTAAAGACAGATTTGTTCTTCCGGACACGCAAGAAAATGATTCTTACGTCAATCGGGCAGAATTTGCTGAAAACAGCAAACCGGATCATCGGTATCGTCAATGAGGCGGAAGCGGAAATCGCCAAAACGGTGTCAGGTGAGAAAGGAGAACTCAGGGTAGGAACACACTGTATTTTCTGCTATAAGTGGCTGCCTTCAGCCATGAATTCTTTTCAGCGAAAATTTCCAGACGTTAAATTTGAGATTGGCGCATCGGATGATCCTTCCGGAGAGCTTGAATCAAAAAAGTTTGATTTGGTCATCACCACGGCGTCATCTTCGAATGACAACTGTGAGTATACATCGCTTTTCAGCGATCAACTCGTCTGTATCCTTCCGGCAAAGCATCCCTTCAGCACACGGCCATTTATCCATTTGGAAGATTTTGCCAGCATGGACATGATATCCCATACAGAAAAATCGAAAAACCGATTCTGTCAATTCATATTGAAACCTCAAGGAATCGAACCCAGGCGGTTTATGACAGTGGGCCAACCTCAGGCAATAATTGATATGGTGGCGGCAGGATTCGGTGTGGGGGTTTTTCCCGGATGGGCCGTCAGGGATTCGCTTTCTCCCACAGGTATCACTGCTCTGCCAATTTCCCGAAAAGGATTGCCGCTGACCTGGTATGCTGCTTTTCTGAAAAGAACGACTCTTCCGATTTTTTTGAATGAGTTTATCCGAATTGCGAAGGGCATCAATTTTTGATACCATCACAAAAAGTCGAATTCCGGACAGTCACTATTTCGAAGTGGCTTCGTAAAATGTTCGCGGGCAAGGCTCACAAATCCTCGGGGAATGAGGCGTGCTTATGGTACGCTGCAATGACGAAGAATCCAGCGCTGGCGCAGCATGCAGACTTTTTACGAAGTCTTCAAACCTTGGCCGGGCTCTTTTCATTATCGGGGATGGTCGGAAATCACACAGGCGTTTTTAAGAGGGCATAATTGAATTCAACAGTATCTGGTTTATCTGAAACAATCTCCTCAGGCGTTCCTTTTCTGGACAACCTGCTCGGAGGTCTTTTCATCGGAGACAATATCATATGGTATGATGATGCAGGCAGTCTGGCCGGCGTTTTTTGCCTGAATTTTTTACAGGCATCTCAGTCGCTGAATAAGGACATTATTTATGTCAGTTTTGATCGGTCGCCTCGAAACTTGATGGATAAACTGGGAACTCTGGCTGATAATCCCGGACTGACGATCATTGACTGTTTCACCTGTGGAAAAGGCGCTGGTTCTCCGGTGTTCATGGAATTTTATGAGCGTGAACAGCCTTCCGGCAAGCACCGCATTATTCGCGTGGAGCATCCGGAAAACGCAGCAGATGTAATGGATATGTTTTATTCCGTTCATGCGAACCTCAAAGGCGATGTTCGTTTTATTTTTGAAAGTCTGACCGGTATGCAGGAATTGTGGAAGGGGGAGGAGCATCTGCTGAATTTTTATGCGCATTCCTGTCCCAGACTGTATGAACTGAACACAGTGGCATACTGGATGATCGAAAAAAAAGCGCATTCTTCAAGGCTTCGGGCGCAAATCAATCAGATTGCCCAGGTAGTGATCGATTTATCGGTCAAACGGGGAAAAACGGCGCTGACAGTGGTCAAGGCTGAAAAACGAAACCGGGAGCGACTCCATCAATCTCAGGAATACCGGATACGGGACAGCCAGGTGCTTTTTGATTCAGAAACAACCGCTCATGAGCGGTTGTTTCTGGGCGAACGTCTTAAAGATATGCGGATTCAGAGGCGCATATCCCAGACCGAACTGGCTCGCCAGACCGGGGTTACACCCAGTACGATCTCGCAGATTGAAAGCAACCTGATTTATCCGTCGCTGCCGGCCTTATTGAAAATGGCGGAAATCCTGCGGATATCACCTGGACACTTGCTTCAGGACACAATGTCCTCAAAGTCACAGATCGTTTTTACGCCTAACGACGGTGTTGAAATCAAATTTGCGGACCAGAATCGTGACGCCATCACCGGCTGGCATCTGACCGGCTATAAAACTGACGTCAACACTCAGATATATCTGGTGGATATTCATGCTAAAGCGAAACTGCCCAGACATTTCATGATTCACAAGGGCGATGAAATCGGTTATCTGTTGAAAGGAGAACTTCAACTGACTGTCGATGACGCCATCTATACTGCCACGGCGGGGGATATCATCTATCTGGACAGAAAAACGCCATCCCGCTGGAAAAATCCCGGATCAGAAACCGTCCGTCTTTTGTGGATTGCGACATCCGTCTGATCCGGCCAAACTCAAAATCATTTTTTCTGCGATTGTGATCAGGCGTCAATAATTGCCAGTGCTTCGTCCCGGTACGCACTCATGACATAGGGAATACCCGTGATTTGGGTGCATTCTTCGGTCAGTGAAAAAATATCCTGTCGGCTGATGTAGTTGACTTCCCAGTTTCTGGAGCCGGCCATTAACTGCTGGAGACCGACCTTGAGTTTGTCAACCGCGCTGTAAATGCCGATGGCGCCAAGCGGAAACGATTCAATATCTGCGCCGTATTTTTCTTTCAGCACTTCATAATTCATAAAAATCTCTTCCTTGGTGTTTCCGTAACGGGCAACAGATGTCGGAAGTCCTTTGTCTTCTCCGCGCAGCCATTTTTCTGCGTTTTTCCCTACCATGCCCGGAATCATCAACGCTCTTCCCATACATACTGCCTTGCAGTAAGGCGCCCCAAGAGCCAATGCCTTGAATACATGATCTTCCGAAGAAAATCCGCCGGCAAAAGCGATATCCGGAACGCGCTTGCCTCGTTTGGCCAGTCGTTCGCAAAGTTCATAGGCCATCGAGTGCAGATAAATGGGAGGAACGCCCCATTCACACATCATACGCCACGGACTCATGCCAGTGCCACCGGATGCGCCATCAATTGTCAACAGATCGATCTCCGCGTCGCTGGCCCAGCGTATCGCCATCGCCAATTCTCTCATCGGATACGCACCTGTTTTCAGCGTAACGCGTTTGGCCCCCATTTTTCGGATACGTTCCACCTCTTTCATGAAACCTTCCTGATCGATGAACCCCAGGCGTGAATGACGCTCAAACTGTTTGATCTGACCGGCTTTGAAAGCAGCCTGAATTGCCGGAATATCCGGATCGGGTGTCACGATATAGCTGCGCCTTTTCAGCTCGACAGCCCGCTTCAGCGAATTGACCTTGATTTCACCACCAATACATTTGGCGCCCTGTCCCCATTTTAATTCGATGGTTTCGACCCCCAGTTTCTCGATGACATATTCGGCAACGCCGTTGCGTGTATCTTCCACATTCATCTGCACCAGAATATCACCATATCCATCATAATATTTTCGATATTCGTGAACTCGCCGAGCCATTTCCGGTGATTTGGACACCTTGCCTTTTTTATTCAGCTCCAGATCAGGATCGATACCGCATACATTTTCACCGCAAACCAGAACAATCCCGCTGATGGCCGCGCCAATTGCAAAATGATCCCAGTTTTTTCTGGCGATATCCGTGCTTCCCAGCGCGCCTGTAAAAACAGGAACTTTCATTTTGACCTTGTTAGTTACACCAAAGGACGTTTCGGTATTAACGCTTGGGAAAGTGGCCTGATCCGGATCGGCTGCGACGCCTTTTGCGCCCAAGGCGTATCCCATAATGTTCAGATGCGAGTAATCGACAGGGTAATCTTTGTCTGCACCGGCCGTAATACTGCCAAACGGTGATGGATAGAGCAATTCTCTGCCCCGGAATGTCGCATTGAACATGTCGCAGTTTCCACGACATCCATCGATACATCGGCTGCAGATTCCGGATTGTGGAGCGACATTATGGGATCGGTTGGCAGTGCGAAGAGCGTCATTGGCATTTGGATGGTGCAGATTCATTGGCAAATCTCCTTTGTACAAAAATTAAAATGTTGACAGGCTCAAAAAAGTTTAATGGATGAAAAAAAGCGTCTATATGGGTTGAAAATTCACCATATAGACGCCTTTGTCCTGAATAAAACCGTACACGCTATCATGTACTATTTCAGTTTTACTGAAATATACAAAATATTGTTAGTTTTTCATCAACATTTTGTCAAGAGATTTTTTGTTTTATACTATCGTTTGGTTATTTTTTTTAGTATTAATGATAACGACCTTGTAAAAAGTTCGCAGGCAAGGCGTGCAAATCCGCAAGGAATGAAGCGTACTTGTGGTGCGCTGCAAGACGAAGGATGCGGCTTAGCGCAGCATGCGGACTTTTTACGAAGTCGTCAATGATAGATGATGCTTTTGCGGTTTCAGCTTGAATGCTTGCCGGAATCAGAATCTTTTTTATCTGGGTCATGGACAGCCGTTTTGAAATTTTTGATAGCCTTTCCAATACCGCTGCCGATTTCAGGAAGTTTGCCGGCGCCGAAGATAATCAAAATGATAATCAGAATCACGAAAAGTTCCGATACCCCCAAACCAAACATACCCGCCTCCTATTCATCCATACCTGTTTGTCTCAATTCCTGTATCAACCGGGAAAACTCAGGGGTTTTCACATAGCGGTCCATTGCCGCCTGGTAATCGATCCAGCGTCGCCAGCTTTCAAACCACGCATCATTACGCCAGTAACAGGCGGAATCGCCGCCGCCTTTCAGGCGATGAATGAAATCCAGATACTCATCCTGACAACTGTCACAAAACCGGTATAGACATCCCACAGAATGGTCGTGGTGTACATTGGTTTCAGCCGTTTGCACGATATGAACGCCGCATTTTTCACACTTTTGCGAACATCGGGTGCATTGCAGCACTTTTTGCACCGCCACGATTTTTCGCTTCCGAAGCACGGCGTCTTTTTTGGATTGAGATAACTGGAGCTTGGTGTCCAAGTGGATAATGTCTGCCATTGTTGTCCTCAGTTGGTCTTTCAAAGATAGTGCTGATGGTCTCGTAAAAGTCATCAATTTTATAACCGCTTATAACTATTTGTCTTTGGACTGTCAATCACAAGCCGTTCACACTCTGCCGGCAATACCTTTTCAATTCTTTACCTGAATCCGTGGCATACATCTTGTATTAATGTTATATAACATATTGAATTAATATTGATATTATGATATATACTTGCACTATAACGATCACTCGGGAGGTGCAGGCACATGCTGACACAATTCATCATCAAACAAGGAGACGAAAGTCTC
>LKPX01000132.1 GCA_001443525.1 Desulfobacteraceae bacterium RAAP-1
GCCGCGATTCGACGTACTGAATGTACAGTCTCATCGCTGCTCGCTTGCTTTCGCGGTCTCAGTCCGAATGCTTGCTGGAATATCATTTTGAAAGCAAAATGGAATTATCCGGTTATCCCAAATTCATAATCGAACACCACCGTTCGAATTCCGTGGATACCGCCAGCCCTTTTTGTTTCAGAATCCTGATAAAGCGGCTGTCGTTAAAGCGCAGATAAGGATTCACTCTCATCTCATCCTTCAGCGAAGAGCATACATGATGGGAATCATAAGCGCTCAAATAGCCGGCGATATGCGGGTTGTCGCTTTCAAAAAGTCTGGCAAAAGACATGGCGTATTCCTGGTAATCATGTCCTGCATATACCAGCGTATCGGGTGGAAACGTCATGAGAAATTTGATGGAAGTATAAAACGCTTTCAGATCGCCCGAAAAACAGTTTCCCACCGTACCGTTGAACAGGGTATCTCCGGTAATCAGGCAACTGTCCGCATGAAATGTGACGGAATCCGTCGTATGACCGGGTGTGGCATATATGCGGACAGATTCGCCGTCCAGAGAGATTTCGGAATGATGACGCCAGTAGTCGCCGTCCAGAAAAACAGCCTGGGAGCGCTTCAAGAGATCAGGTGTGCCGCAGGTGTGATCCGGATGGTCATGGGTATGTGTTACATGGACAAGCTGCAACTGGCGATTCCGGATAAATTCCAGAATGGCGTCCACTGCGCCGCCGTCAATAACCAGCGCCGAATGGCTGCCATACACCACGTAGCCCAGATTGTCGGCAGAATAAGGGAATTGTTCTATTCTCATGGTTCTCCTGAAAGGGACAAGATTTTTCTGTCGTGTGATGGGGGCTGCGCCGTCCGTTTCTACCGCGTTAATGCTATAAAAATTGGTTTTTTTTGTCAATGTTATAAGGAATAGCCGGCAGGCGGCCATTTCGCATCGCGCTGTCCGCTGCATTCTTGCTTGATAATATCATATCGTAATGATAGGGAAGTTGCCATACAATATCTCTGAAAAAACAGCCCAGGAGGCGTCACATGCTGGAGGGTTCCGGACTCAAGTCTCTGTTCAAGAATAACTGGGAAAAGATGGTTCTGTGGACAATACTGATCGGCTTTTTTTATCTGCTGAAATCCTTTTTTCTGCTGTTTTTTGAAACATTTCTGATTACCTACAGCACCAGAATCGTTATCCTGTGGCTGACCGATCGTTTTAACATCAATTACCGTCTGGCGACTGCCGCCGTATTCATTTTGTTCATAACGCTTCTGAGCGCTGCCAGCGCCTGGGTAGCGCCCCGTCTCATTATCGAATCCAACCGGATCGTCAAAAATTTCACCAACAGCGGCGATCAGCAAACCCGGGAGAAAATCAGCGGTATCGCCGAAAGTGTCATTATTAAAATTGTCGGAGAAGAAAAAGCCTTAAAGATTATCGCATCCGAAGAATACACCGCCACGATCGAAGCACTGAAAACCGAAGCCGCCACAGCGATCAAAGCCGCTTTGCCGCGCGCTCTGGAAACGCTTCTGAATCTGGTTAAAATCTGCTGGGGTCTGTTAATATCGCTGCTGCTGTCCATCCTTTTTTCATTCATCCTGGTCATGGACTGGAAAAGAATCTCCAGTAAAATCAAAGAACTGGAAAAAAGCCGCATCCGTACCTTTTATGTGGGCGCCGCGCCACATCTGACCGGCTTTGCCGATATTCTGGGCAAGGCGTTGACGGCTCAGGCCATTATCGCTACATGCAATACGATTCTGACGGCAGCAGGAGCATGGTTCCTCGATGTACCCAACATTGCCGTCATCATGGCGATTGTGTTTCTCTGCGGTTTTATTCCGATTTTAGGAACCTTGATCAGTTCCGTCCCTATTCTGCTTTTTGGGCTTCAGGCCGGCGGCGTAATACTGGCCGGCAAACTAATCGTCCTGATCGCATTGGTACATGCGTTCGAGGCGTATGTTCTAAATCCCAAAATCACCGGAAATGTGCTGCATGTCCACCCGATTCTTGTGCTGATTCTGCTGCTGATCAGCGAACGGTTTTTCGGAATCTGGGGAATGATCGTCGGCGTGCCGATAGGGTTTTACATCATCAGCATTCTGACAATGCGGGATGAAACGCTGCCAGCCTCTATAATTGATCCTGTTTGACGACTTCGTAAAAAGTCCGCATGCTGCGCCAGCGCCGCATCCTTCGTCATTGCAGCGTACCACAAGTACGCTTCATTCCTCAGGATTTGCGCGCCTTGCCTGCGAACTTTTTACGAAGTCATCATGTTCGATGCGCTCTTTTCTCTTGAACTGAAATCGCGTCTGTGTGAAAATAGCTCTTACCATTTGAAATGGTTTATAGCAGCAAGCATGATAGCTGCTTCCTGAAAACGTCTCCAATATCTGTCTTCGAAGGCAAGCCCGGAAATCCTATTCATGAAAACGGAGTCTGAACATAAAAAAATCGTTGCGGACAATCGCAAAGCCCGATTCAACTATTTTATCGAAGATGAATTCGAGGCAGGCATCGTTCTGAAGGGAACTGAAGTCAAATCCATGCGCAACGGTAAGGTCAACATTAAGGATGCCTACGCCAAGATACAGAACGGCGAGGTTTTCATCTATCAGATGCACATCGGTGTCTATCCCTATGCCTATTATGACAACCATGATCCATTAAGAGTCCGCAAGCTCCTGCTTCACAAGCGGGAAATTCAGAAATTGTACGGAAAGGTGAATGAAAAAGGATTGTCGCTGATCCCGCTCCAGGTTTATTTCTCTGATGGAAAAGCCAAAATCAAATTAGCGCTGGCCCGAGGCAAGCATCTTTATGACAAGCGGGAAAGTATCCGAAAGCGGGACGCTCAGCGGGATTTTGATAGGGCCCAGGCCAGATAACCCAGCGGAACCGCAGTTGACAATGTACTCAATCCGGTATATATTCTCACTATCAAAGTAGTTCACATCATCCTCGCACTGGGGGGCGAAACGGCTTCGACGGGGATATTGAAACTTTGGCTGCATACCGAGTTCTCCTGCACACTCGTTAAACAGACGGGAATAAATATAATCGCAGACGATTATAACTACGCTGTAGCCGCTTAAGGCTACCGTCCTGTCAGATTACTCCTGCGGATCTGGTAAGGGCGTCAATAGCGGGATAGCCGACTTCTGTATGCCTGATTCACAGTCGGCGAAACTCATATCGGGATAACTGTCTGAGGATCCAGCCTGAAGGAGCCGCTGATGGTGACAATTAAATTTCAGGATATGTATGTAGATGTCAGAGCGGAAAGTTTTCGGACGCGGGTTCAACTCCCGCCGCCTCCACCAGAGAGCAGTTTAATACAATCCAATTGTAGTACTAAACCCAATGGAAACATTGGGTTTTTTTATTGTCTTTCATCCTGCCTTGTGTTACGCAATCCTAATTATATCGGTGAACATCCGGCTTTGCCGGAGGACGCTCAGAGTTTGACATTTCCAGAAATGTAGTGAACGTATGGGTACGCTCCGACAGTGCGGCTGATAAATCTAATAAACCAGATGCCGAGCAATAAGGAACAACAATGGCTGGGCCAATTCACGACAAAATAAAACAATCCCTGCAGGCAGCCGAAGGCCTGTATTACCGCCTGGTGTTGCTGGTGGGTGAGACCGGTTCCGGCAAGACCGGTGTTCTCCGGGATGTGGCTGATGGGTTTAAGACATCCGTCATCAATATCAATCTGGCCCTTTCAAGTGAACTGCTTGATCTGACAGCAAAGCAGCGGTCCCTGCGGCTGCCGGTCATCCTCGATCAGATCGCGGACAAAGCTCCGCTACCTGTGGTGCTGGATAATCTCGAGATTCTCTTCGACAAGGATCTCCAGCAGGACCCCTTGCGCCTGCTGCAGTCCATTTCGAGAAATCGAGCCGTGGTGGCTTCGTGGAACGGAATCGTGAATTTCGGGAGGCTTCTGTACGCCGAAACCGGCCATCCCGAGTACCGCAGCCATGACTCGGTCGATGCGCTGATTGTGGGCATGGATGGCGCGGCCACGGTCGATTCGGCAAAAAACAATAGAGAGGCAGGACAAGCATGAAATACGGAGATCTGATCCAATTCGACCCGATTGAGTCGGTCGTTCAGTTGCGTGACGCGGACAAATCGAGCGCCGCGCGCACCCTCGTGAACACCTATGTCATTTCCGAGGAAATGGCCGAACGGCTCACGCAGCTTGTCATTCCTCAGTTGCAGTTCGACCAGCCGGTCGATAACAAAGGCCTGCTGGTCGTCGGTAACTACGGCACCGGTAAGTCGCATTTGATGTCGATGGTCTCCAGCCTTGCCGCAGACGCCTCCCTGCTGGAAGGGCTGAAGAGCGAAGGCGTCCGCGAAGCAGCCTCTCAGATTGCCGGACGTTTCAAAGTTATCCGTACCGAGATCGGAGCCACCACCATGTCCCTGCGCGACATCCTGGTGGCCGAACTGGAAGAGCATCTCGAAAAGCTTGGCGTGGAGTACGTGTTCCCCGAAGCCGGGACCATCACCAGCCACAAACGGGCCTTCGAGGACATGATGGCCAAGTTCGGCGAGGTGTTCCCCGAACACGGGCTGCTGCTGGTGGTCGATGAGCTGCTCGACTTCCTGCGTACCCGCAAGGACCAGGAGCTGATCCTCGACCTCAACTTCCTCCGCGAGGTCGGCGAGGTCGGCAAGGACCTGCGTTTCCGCTTCATGGCCGGTGTCCAGGAAGCGATTTTCGACAGCCCGCGCTTCGCCTTTGTCGCCGACAGCATCCGCCGGGTGAAGGACCGCTTCGAGCAGATCCTTATCGCCCGCAGCGACGTCAAATTCGTCGTGGCCGAGCGCCTGCTCAAGAAGTCCATCGAGCAACAGGCCAAGATCCGCGACTACCTGATGCCCTTTGCCAAATATTACGGCGGGCTCAACGAGCGCATGGACGAGTTCGTCCGGCTTTTCCCGGTGCATCCCGATTACATCGACACCTTCGAGCGCGTCACCGTGGTAGAAAAACGCGAAGTGCTTAAGACCCTGTCCATGGGCATGAAAGGCATCCTGGGCAAGGATGTGCCGCAGGACGAGCCAGGCCTGATCGCCTTCGACAGCTACTGGAACACGCTTAAGCAGAACGCTTCCTTTCGCGCCATTCCCGAGATCCGGGCGGTCATCGATTGCAGCCAGGTGCTGGAATCCCGCATCGAGAACGCCATCACCCGCAAGCAATACAAGCCGATGGCGCTGCGCCTGATCCATGCGCTGTCCGTCCACCGCCTGACCACCGGCGATATCTATGCCCCTATGGGCGCATCCGCCGAAGAGCTGCGCGACCGCCTTTGCCTGTTTGATCCACTGATCGCCGAGCTGGGCAGCGATGAACCCGACAAGGACCTCCAAACCCATGTGGAAACGGTCCTGCGCGAGATCCACAAAACGGTCAGTGGCCAGTTCATTTCCTTCAATGCCGACAACCGCCAATTCTATCTTGACCTGAAGAAGACCGACGACTTCGACGCCCTGATTGACAAGCGGGCCGAAAGCCTGGGGCTGGCTCAGCTCGACCGCTTCTACTACGAGGCGCTCAAGCGGGTCATGGAATGCCAGGACGCCACCTATGTGACCGGATACAAGATCTGGCAGCACGAGCTGGTCTGGCAGGAGCACAAGGCTGCCCGCTCCGGCTACCTTTTTTTCGGCGCTCCCAACGAGCGCTCCACCGCCGTGCCGCAGCGGGACTTCTATCTTTATTTCATCCAGCCCAATGACCCACCCCGCTTCAAGGACGACAAGGTGGGCGACGAGGTCTTCTTCCGTCTGAAAGGCACCGACGAGGAATTCCAGACAGCGCTGAAGAGCTATGCGGCCGCCCTGGACCTTGCGGCCACCTCATCGGGCCACGCCAAGGCCACCTACGAATCGAAGGCCAACGGCTTCCTGAAGAAGCTGGTCCAGTGGCTGCAAAAGCACATGAGCGATGCCTTTGAGGTCACCTATCAGGGCCGCGCCAAGTCCATGACCGAATGGGCCAAGGGCAAATCCATTCGCGATCTGTCCGGCCTGTCGCCCCACGAAACCATCAACTTCCGCGACCTGATCAACACCGTCACCGGTCTCTGCCTGGCTCCGAACTTTGAGAACCAGGCCCCGGACTATCCGTTCTTCTCGGTCCTGATCACCGGCAACAACCGCGCCCAGGCCGCGCAGGACACCCTGCGGGCCATCGCCGGGCAAAACCGCACCAAGCAGGCCACGGCCGTGCTGGACGCCCTGGAGCTGCTCGACGGCGAGAAAATCGACCCCTACAAGTCCAAGTACACCAAGTTCATCTTGGGTGCCGTCAAGGCCAAGGGGAACGGCCAGGTGGTCAACCGCAGCGAGATCATCCAGGACGACCACGGGCTCGAATACATGAACCCCGGTGGGGGACGACTTGAACCCGAATGGGTGGCGGTCATCCTGGCATCGCTGGTCTATTCCGGCGACATCGTGCTCGCCATTCCGGGCAAGAAATTCGACGCCACCGGGCTGCAGCAGCTTGCCGCGACCGGCATGGACGAACTGGTCCGCTTCAAGCACCTGGAGCATCCCAAGGAATGGAACCTGCCCGCGCTCAAGGCGCTGTTTGAATTACTTAACCTCGCGCCCGGCAAGGTCCAGCTTATCACTCAAGGACATGATGACTCTGTTCGTGATTTGCAACAGGCGGTGGGCAAGATCGTCAAGCGCATCGTCATGACCCAGCAGACCCTGCGCGAAGGGCTTTCCTTCTGGGGCCTAAATCTGGTCAGCGAGTCGCGGGTCGCGGGTCATGTGTCTTCCGACTTGGGACTCGGAACTTTGGACCCGGGACTGGAAAACGCGAAAGCGTTTTTCGAATCTCTCCAGGCCTATTCCTCGCCGGGCAAGCTGAAAAACTTCCGTTACAGCGTTCCCGAAGTGCTGGCCTACGAAAAGGCCGTGAAGGCGCTGGATGAGCTTGACGCCCTGCGCGAGTTCATCATGGACCACAGTCCGACGGCATCCTGGCTCTCCACCGCCGAGGCGGTGCTGCCTGCCGACCATGACTGGGTGGATCGCATGAAAACTTCCCGGCAGGATGTACTGAATGCCCTCAAGCAGGCCGATCTGACCGAACTGGCCAGCCAGTCCCAGTCCATCGGGGCCAAACTGCAAAAGCTGAAGAAGGATTACACCGTCGCATACATCGGCCTGCACACCAAGGCTCGGCTGGGCGTGAACGATGACAAGCGCAAGGCGGGCCTGCTCAACGATCAGCGCCTGCAAACCTTGCTCAAGTTGGCTGGGATCGATTTGATGCCCCGGCAGCAGCTCACCGATTACCAGAACCGTCTGGCCGGGTTGAAGAGCTGCTTTGCCTTGACCGAGCAAAACCTTGACGCCTCGCCCATCTGCCCGCATTGCGGGTTCCGGCCAGCGACGGAAATTGGGGTTTCTGGTTTCGGGTCGCTGATTGCTGGTTCACAGCAAATCGATCAAATGGATGAGCAATTGGACCGGATCATCGAGCAATGGACCAAGACTCTGCTGAACAATCTCGAAGATCCGATGACCCAGGCAAATATTAATGAGCTGTTGCACGAGGATGACAAAACGGTTATCCAGTCGTTCATGGAGTCGAAGGAATTGCCGGAGCCGATAGATGGCAACTTCGTTCAAACCCTGAAAACGGTTCTGGCCGGTCTGCAGAAAGTGCCGGTTAAGAAAGCGGAATTCATAAAAATTGTTTCAAATCTGGGGCCATCCACGCCCGAAGAACTCAAACGGGCGATCTGTGATTATGTGGACAGTCTGACCAGGGGTAAAGATATCAATAAGGTCAGGATTGTGCTGGAATAGGAGCCTGGAATGGATGTTACCGAACAGCAGATAATAGAACTGATCCGCAAGGGTGAAGGACTCGATCTTGAATTCAAAACCTGCCGGAACCAGCTCAACCGGGATGCCTACGAAACGGTTTGCGCCTTTTTGAACCGGCATGGCGGCACCTTGCTTCTTGGTGTTCAGGATAACGGGGTTATTCAGGGCATCGAGCCGGATGCGGCGGCGCAAATCCGGAAAGACTTTGTCACGGCCATCAACAATCCACAGAAAATATCCCCGCCCACCTATCTGTCCATTGCTGAAGCCGAACTGGAAGGCAAACGGCTGCTCCACATCTACGTACCCGAAAGCTCCCAGGTACACCGCTGCAATGGCCGCATCTATGACCGCAACGAAGACGGCGACATCGATATCACGGACCACACTGTCCAGGTGGCCCAGCTCTATCAGCGCAAGCAGACCGACTACAGTGAGAACCGGATCTATCCCTGGATTCAGCCGGGAGACCTCCGCGCCGATCTCATCGACCGTTGCCGTCGTCACGTCCGCATCAATCGAAAAAATCATCCCTGGGCGGACATGGACGACGCCACGCTACTCCAAAGCGCTCAACTGGTGCAAACGGACCCCGCATCCGGCAAATCCGGGGTCACCCTTGCCTGCGTGATGCTCTTCGGCCACAATAGCCAGATCCTGCAGATCTGCCCCGCCCATCGCACCGACCTGCTGTTGCGCAAGGTGGATGTGGACCGCTATGACGACCGCGACCTGGTGCGCACCAACCTGATCGATAGTTACGATCGAATTCTGGCCTTTGTTCAGAAACACCTCCCGGATCCCTTTTATTTGGAAGGCATCGAGCGGCGCAGTCTGCGGGACCACATTTTCCGTGAAGTCGCATCCAATATGCTCATTCACCGGGAATACGCCAGTGGTGCCAGCTCCCGCCTGATCATCGAATACGGCCGGGTTGTCACCGATAATCCCAGTCGACCACACGGTTTCGGGCTGCTCAACCCGGAAACGATGATTCCCTACCAGAAAAACCCTCTTCTCAGCGCCTTCTTCAGGGAAATCGACCGGGCCGATGAGCTGGGTTCGGGCATGCGCAAAATGATGCTCTATGGCAAGAAGTACGGCGGCTCCGATCCCCAACTGATCGAGGGCGACAGCTTCCGCATGATCATCAGCGTTCCAGAATTTGGCGAGAATCCGGCCATGGCCCCCCAGATCCGGAGGCGGACGGAAATCGGGGCAGAGTCAGGGGCAGAGTCATGGGCAGAGTCAGGGGCAGAGTCA
>LKPX01000133.1 GCA_001443525.1 Desulfobacteraceae bacterium RAAP-1
CAGTTGGAGTTGCATCCTTTCAGGATTTCGTATGCGGCATCTTTACCAAAGGAAACCTCATCATTGATGACAATGCCCTGGGAAAAATTCTGCCCGACAAAAGGCAATGTGAAAATGGTCTTTATCAAAGAGTGAACGCTGTGTCCGTGGCGCTTTCGTATGCCGCACCGATGCAAGGTGGAGCCAATGCTGAATCGCTTGAAAAACTCGTCTATTTTGCTAAGAATGCAAATCTCTTCTTGTGCTTGTGAAGCAATGCTGCTATGAATCATTTGAGCCCTTTCCTTTTGATATTATTGTTAATTTCTCAAATTCACTATAAATCAAAAGACTGGATTTATCAACTTATCTCATGCATTATTTCAGATTGTTATCATCATCAAATTGGAAATGGTAAAGCTGACTGAGCATCTGAGGACACCTGAAGCGATCCGGAACATGGAACAATTTTCAAATACGACACCACCATGTGAGAGACAGTTCCAGGGGTTCATGTGTTTTTGATTTTGCCGATAAAACCTTTTAGAGGGCAGGCCTTAGCAAATGCGTCGAATCAATTGAGCTGCATTTTCCAGATACCGGCCAGATACTCACGATCAGATTTTGCATTCAGCTTTCGATCAATGCTGGTTTAAGTACAACCCATGGCAGCAATCTTGGCGATGCTTGTCTTATTTCGCAAGGCCGCCAGTGATTCTTTTGCTTTGAATTCAGGATGGTACGTTTTATGTTTCTTCTCAGGTTGTGACAAAGAACTTAGAGTATCGACATAGTTATGGGAATTACCACAACAAAATAGGCATGGTGGATGAAGAAGAGAAAATCAATTCATTATATTGTTATTGTAATATATACTGCTGTATTTACAATGTTATTCGTCACAAAAAATTATGCTGGAAATAAATGGCCGCATCATGAAAAAATGGCTATAAGTTTGACTTTTGATGATGCAGATGAAACACAACTTGATATTGCGGTGCCTATATTAAAAAAATACAACCTGAAAGCTACTTTTTATGTACTTCCAAAAACCATTATGAGCCGAATTGCGGAATGGAAAAAGGTCATTGATGAAGGTCACGAGATTGGTAACCATAGCATGAGACATCCCTGTAGTTTAAATTTTACTTTTGTTGGAGATACAGAGAATGCATTAGAAAATTATACAATCAAAAAAATGTCAGATGAACTGGTTGTCTCAAATATTTCCATAAATAATTTGCTTGGAATTAATCCACTCTCTTTCGCTTATCCATGCGGCCAAAATTTTATTGGAAGGGGTAAGAGTGTAAAAAGTTATGTGCCTCTTGTTGCAAAATATTTTTTATCTGGGCGCAATTATCATGACGAGTCAGATAATGATCCTAATTTCTGTGATTTTGCTCAGCTAAATGGTAGGCAGATAGAAGATGATTTTCTCGAAGATAAATGTCTTATAGATAACTGTTTAAAAACAGGATTTTATATGGTACTTGTAGGTCACAAATTATATAACTCCTCCAGTGAGTTGAAAAATAAAAGTAATATTGAAGAATTGAGTATATCTGCAGAAACATTTGACAAATTATGCCAATATCTGGATGAGCATAAAAAGGATATCTGGACTTCTACAGTGACTAACGTAGTGACTTATATGAATTTACAAAAGGGTGAATGTTCGAAGGAGCATTTGATTCAGATTAAATCAAAACATTTAGAAGTGATGTTGTCGTGTATATTAGCTGGGATACTTTTTAACACTTTCTTATTAAGAATTATTTCATTCCGAAATATTATGTTAATACATATTTTGTGTTTTATTGTTTTAAATTTATTTTTGATTTGGATATCCCGATTTGGATATATAGAATTCTTCGATGTTTATTTGTTATTAATGATGGTTGCATACAGTACTGGAGCATTAATTGTAATTTATTGGATGCAGAATAATCATAAGATGTGTATTCATCCGGATAACATAAACGATTAATTAATAACTCAACTTTCGGGATTAGCAAAAATGACCTAAAAATGATGATAACAATATGAATTAATACATGAATTAAGTTGAAAAGCCCAGTCTTTTGATTTATAGTGAATTTGCGAAATTAACTATAATATCAAAAGAAAAGGGTTCAAATGATTCATAGCAGCATCGACACACAAGCAAGAAGAGATTTGCATTCTTGGCAAAATAGACTACTTTTTCAAGCGATTCAGCATTGGTTCCACCTTGCATAGATGCGGCATACGAAAACGCCACGGACACAGCGTTCACTCTTTGATAAAGACCATTTTCACATTGCCTTTTATCGGGCAGAATTTTTTCCGGGGCATTGTCATCAATGATGAGGTTTCCTTTGGTAAAGATGCCGCATACGAAATCCTGAAAGGATGCAACTCCAACTGGCGACGACTATTGCTGACGTTAGGTGTCCGGCTCTATGAATTCATCAATCCATTGACAGATGAAACACGTGAGTCGGTGTTGATTGTAGATGACAGCACCTATGATCGATCCCGTTCAAAAAAGGTGGAGCTGCGGTGCCGGGTACTGGATCACACCAGTGGACGTTTCGTTAAGGGATTCCGGATGCTGACGGTTTGCTGGTCGGACGGTGTCAGTTGCCTGCCGATGGATTTTGCATTGCTGTCATCGGCAGAGGCCAAAAAGCGACTGTGTGAAAGCCAAAAAAAGATGGACAAACGCTGCTGCACCTGGCAGCGCCGGAAAGAAGCCACCGTCAAAGCCACTGACCATTTATGTGAAATGGTTGAACGGATCCTGTCTGCGGGTGTTAAGGCCAAATACCTGCTTATGGACAGTTGGTTTGCCATTATTAATTCATATTGTTATCATCATTTTTAGGTCATTTTTGCTAATCCCGAAAGTTGAGTTAATAGTTTCTGAAAAAGTCCGGATGCTGAGTTGCGCTGCGTTTTTCATTATCGCAGCGTACGACAAATGCGCATCATTACTCTTGAATTGCGCGACTTGCCTGCGAACTTTTTACGAGGACGTCCAAATTTAAACTTTTTACAATATCATCAATATTTACTAATAATCAAAATTCTGTCGAAGATCTATGGAACTATTAGAAACAGTAAAATCTTATATTATCGATAATTTTTTATTTGGTGATGAGAGCGGATTAGATAATGATACCTCTTTTCTTGAAAGCGGCATCATTGATTCTACAGGCATGTTGGAACTAATCAACTTTTTGGAAGAGCAATTTAATATTACGATCACAGATGAAGAGGTGTTGCCAGAAAACCTCGATTCTCTCGACAAAGTGGCTTCTTTTTTAGAAAAGAAAACGGGTATGCAAAAGTGACGATTCTAGTCCATTCATTACTGGAAACCGCATCAGTCAGTTTTCCAGATAAAGTTGCTTTAGTTTGTGATGACTATCGGATAACATACCTTGAGTTGAATGCTTTATCCGAACATTTGGCAAATGAATTGCTGGAAAGAGGATTAAAACAACAAGATCGAATTGTAATATTCCTTGAAAACTCTGTTGAATTGGTTATTTCCCTATATGCTGTTTTAAAGGCTGGAGGGGTAATGGTCATCCTGCATCCTGGGATGAAGTCAGAAAAACTCGGGTTTATTTTAAATGATACCGAAGCATTCGCTATAATTACGCATGCGGGTAAGAGCTCAATTATAAAAGATGCTGTAATGAACGCTTCGGTTGTTAAACATATATTCTGGTGTGGACAAAATATTTTCAAGATTCCGGTAATTAATGCGGTGAACTCTGAATCATGGGAATCAATTTTTTCAAAAAAAGGCTCGCTGTTTTGTCGTCCGAAAAGAAATATAATTGATATTGACCTTGCTTCAATTATTTATACTTCCGGATCAACCGGAGAACCCAAGGGCGTTGTTTCAGCCCATTACAATATTGTCGCCGTTGCGACCAGCATCACGACATATCTGAAAAATCAGCAAGAAGACATCATCCTAAGCACCCTTCCTCTCTGTTTCGGCTATGGTCTCTATCAAGTCTTAGCTACGCCGTTGTTTGGTGGTACCATCATTCTGGAGAAATCCTTTTTATATCCATTCAAAATTATTGAGCGGATCGTAAAGGAAAATGTGACTGGCTTTCCTATCATACCTACCATGGCGGCCATTCTGATTCAAATGAAAAATTTGTATTTATATGATTTCAGTTCACTTCGCTATATCACGAATGCTGCTGCAGCGTTGCCACTTCCTAATGTCCGAAAGCTTCAGAAGCTGTTTCCCAAAACATCGATATTTTCGATGTATGGATTGACAGAATGCGTTCGAGCGCTATATCTTCCTCCTGAAGAACTGGAACGGCGGCCTGATTCAGTTGGAATACCGATTCCGAATGAAGAGGTTTATTTGGTAGACCAGAATGGAAATATTTTAGGACCAGATGAAACCGGTGAGTTGGTTGTACGCGGTATTCATGTCATGCAGGGTTATTGGAAACGACCAAAAGAGACAGCTAATACGTTTCGACAAGGTAAATACCGTGGGGAGACGCTCTTGTATACTGGAGATCTTTTCAGAAAAGACAACGAGGAATTTTATTATTTTGTCGGCAGAAAAGATGATATGATTAAAACAAAGGGGGAGCGTGTCAGCCCCAAAGAGGTAGAAGATGTTCTCTGCGCAATACCTGGGGTTGCTGAGGCAGCTGTTGTAGGAGTTCCGGATGATATCATGGGACAGGCGATTAGGGCTTATGTCGTATTAGAAAAACAAGTTGAAAAAACTGCCGATGATATCTTGAAATTTTGTTTAAAGCATATAGAGCCGTATATGTTACCAAAAGAAGTTGTATTCAGGGAATCACTGCCAAAGACTCCGAACGGAAAGATTAATAAAGTTCTATTAAAAAGTGAAAATATTTCTTAGTAAATTTGATAATATTGATAAGTATCTTTGGTTAAATTCATTATCGAAATTAAACCTATGGTTGGGTTTAGGATTATTTACTCTGGAGAAGGTATGGAGTTACAAGAAAAGAATAAAGTACAAATACTTTCCGAACTGGCGGAGGCCAACCGGATCATGGCGGGGATTGAGACCCAGGCGGGTCAGCAGAAAACCGGATGCTGGATGATTACCAGTTCTGTGTGGGGAGAGGGAAAAACCACGTTGACAGCCGGCGTGTCCATGCTTGCCGCAAGAAGCGGTGAAAAACGTGTGCTGGCGGTGGATATGAATTGGTACTCACCCGGTCTTCATGCATACTTCGGGTTGAGCCAGGGTTGGAAATTGAAAAAAAATAATAATTACAGGGAATTGATTCAAGAATCTGGAATTCCCTGCCTGGATGTGTTGACAGCACCTGTTATTCCGGAAGATTGGGATGCCTCCAGTGCTGTCAATTCGGAATTGGCTCGGGAGATACTGAAACAAATCAAGCAAGCTTATGATTTGATTTTTGTGGATACGGCTTCCGTATTTCCCACGAACCGGCGGATGACGGATCCGGTGGTGCTGGCAAGCGCATGTGATGGGGCGATACTGATTGTTCTAATGGGGGTGACCCCCCGTCAGCAGGTGAAACAGACGGTGGTTAGGCTGGAAGGTTCCGGAAAGCCTGTAACAGGGATTGTTGTCAATTGTTGGAAAAGCAGGATTTAGAAAAAAGGATTTAGTTATGCGATATTATGCTGTTAGATACCTGCACGGTCTGAAAAAAATATTAAAATGGTTTCCGGTCATTTTTTTGCCTGTTCTCGTATATCTTCTAATGGCTGCCGCTAGACCTGACAGATTTTTGGTCAGCCAGAATATTTCCGCTCAGGGAACGATTCCCATTTCCCTTTCCAACACTCCGGTGGACTGCATGACGCTGTCCAAGCTGCTTAAGCAGCCTAGAGAATTGTTTCTGGATGATTTTTCGTTAAGTGAACTGTTCAAGCAAATTCCCAAAGGGGATTCGTTTTTTGGTGAAATATCCGGAATTGAAGAACTGAAGAACTTGATCGAAGCAGGCATGAAATTGAAGATGACGGGCAGCGATCAGGTGCTGATTGAATATATGGGGCCAGATCTGGTACTGGGGAAGCTTTGCGTGGCGTATTTTTCACAGCGTCTGATCACTCGATCCAAAGATGGAATCATGCGTACCCAGCGAAAAAATAAAATCTCCGGCATCTCTGAAGAACCGCCATCCCGGGCAGGATTTACGCCTTCAAATCCGTCGGTTTCGTTGACTGGAGAATTGAAAGTGCAGGAACAACGCAGCTTGTGGCGTACGAACCGGCTGACTCCGTCTATCGAAGTTCTATTGATCTCCCTGCTATGTTGGTGCGTCACAGGAGGAATCGTCGAGTGGCTGGAGCCGTCCTTTTTTTCGGAAAGACAGGTTTCCCGTTATTTGAATATCCCTGTAATCGGTGTCATCCCAGATCTTGGGACTCTGGTGGAGCGTGTGCTGATATAGGTTGAAAATTATGGACACCAAAGTTTTGCAAATTTATAAGAAGACAAAACGGAGGTGTTATCCATGGATAAAATTCCACAAGGCCGATATACAAAAGAATTCTCGGGAAGAGGCTGCCCGGTTGGTTACAAAAAACGGAATGTCTGTAATAGAAGAATCTGCGCGCCTTTCTTTGCCTTGCGGCAAGAGATCCGTAGTTGGCGGTTGCAGCTGAAAAGTGACAAGTCAATTGAAGATTTATCACGAATGTTTTCTCCAGTGATTCAGGGATGGATCAACTACTACGGTCGGTTCTATCGCTCAGCGTTTAGAGCGGTTGCAGATCGGCTGAGATAGCTCTTGTGCGTTGGGCTACTCGGAAGTTCAAACAGTTGCGAGGTCACAAACGGCGGGCCGTCCACTGGCTTGGAAGGGTTGCTGCCCGTCATCCCCGGTTGTTTCCACACTGGCAAGCTGGCTTTGTAACATCGACTGGGACAATGGGAGCCGGATGAGCTGAGAAGTTCACGTCCGGTTCTGAGAGCGCCTGGAGGTGAGATTCCTCCGGGCGACTCACCCCTATATTCCGGCAGGGGAAGGATGGCTTTATCTTGCAGGTCATAAAGATTTTTGTACAAGGGAGATTGTCGGTTATGCGATGTCTTCCCGGATGACAAAGGCTCTGGTCAGCCAGTCTCTTTTCAGGGCTGTTTCCACCAAGCGCCCGGAGGCCGGTCTTGTTCACCACTCTGATCGCGGGAGTCAGTACTGCGCCCATGAATTCAGAAGACTGCTTGACCAATTTAAAATGCAGGCTTCTATGAGCGGAAAGGGCTACTGTTTTGACAACGCGCCCATGGAGAGTTTTTGGGGAACACTTAAAACAGAGCTAGTTTTTCATAGAAAATATACGACTCGGCAAGAGGCTACTCAGGATATCACTGAATACATAAAGCTTTTTTATAACCGCCAAAGACGACAAGAAAAACTTGGATATCTGTCACCGGCAAACTTTGAACGTCGATTTTATGAACAGGTACAATTTACTGCTCAACTTGGTGTCCAAGTATTGACGGCTGACCTCAAATACAAGAGTAAAGTAAAACGCGCGGAGCTGAACATAGTGGTTAACAGCTATTAGCTTAATGGTTGAAGACGACCAAAAGGGATTAAATAGCTGGATGGCCAAGTTTTTTAGATAGAAAATCTTTCAGCCCGCTCTGAGAGTTAGTGATATTCAGCTTTTTCCGGATATTTTTCCGATGTGTTTTGACGGTATCGACTGAGATAAAAAGCTGCTCTGCAATTTTATCCGTCGTCAGTCCCTGCTTTATAAGAGATGCCACACGGGATTCGGCGGTAGTCAGAATTGTCGAAACGGACTCAGACATGCCAGAGCCCGAAGTGATCTCTTGAAGCATATTGACAATGATGTCCAGTTCAATTCCGTACCTGCCTAAATGATGATCGGTACGGATGCGGGCCAGAGCGGGAAGAATGCTTGACTCTATTTTCTGGTTGATTCGATTCAAGATTTCAATGCGCTCGAAATCAAGGTTTTGGGCCAATGTGGAAAAAGCCCGGTTTGTTTCCAAAAGCCGTTCATTCAGAAATTCCAGCCTCTGTTTTTGCTCCAGTAACTGGTTGTTCATTTCCTGCAGATCTCGCAGCATTTGTTTCTCTTTGCGTTCTTTTTCCACCATTTGAATCGCTCGATTAAGGGAGTGCTGCATTAATTCCGGCGCAACCGGTTTTTGCAGAAAATCGAACGCGCCGTTTCGTATTGCCTGTATGACGGTATCTGTATCCGCAAAACCCGTCATGATAATTACCTTGGATTCAGGAAAAGATTCCATGATTTGTGGAATCCAATTCAGTGTGGTGCCGCTCGGCAAGCGAACATCCAGCAGGAATATGTCTGAGTACGAGCAGGTTTTGAGGAGTTCATCAAGCAAAAAGGGTTCCGGCAGAATAAAGGGGGAATATTTCCAGTTAGTAAGGAGCGTTTCCATTACTTCGCAAATGATCGGATCGTCATCCACAACGGTGATGACACGGCCGGGGGTGCACTCAGCGGGAACTTTTCGTTCATTGGCATCCGCAATCCTGGAAACATGACTTTGAAAGATTGTATTTTTTGAATGTTTGGAAAATTCCTGCTTCATTTTTTAAGCATTCCCCAAATTGCAATCAGTGTGGTGAAATTGCGTCAGATTGCGGAATGATAATTCGCAATCTGACGCAATTATTATTAAAGCGTCTGGATCATACTGAACAATTTGTAAGCGGAATGTATGCCAGAAAAGACATAATGTGATCAATCATTTGTAATAAATGACTTACGTTGCTCATAGAAGCTGATTTTAAATATTATTAATTGAATCATGTTATTGTTGACGTGTCAAGCGTATTGATAACTTGCGCAGCGCAATCGCATGTAAGATTGGTATGAAATATGTTTTTCATGTTGATCACACCGCTTTTTGCATGCTAGCTTATCTATATGAAATAAAAATATTATTAACTGAAAATAAATTACATATTGAAATAGTAAATAAATAATAACTTTTACTATAATATATGTTAAGCA
>LKPX01000134.1 GCA_001443525.1 Desulfobacteraceae bacterium RAAP-1
CTTCGCTGTGCCGCGATTCGACGTACTGAATGTACAGTCTCATCGCTGCTCGCTTGCTTTCGCGGTCTCAGTCCGAATGCTTGCTGGAATATCATTTTGAAAGCAAAATGGAATAACAACCGTACACATCGATGGCAGGCGCTTGTTCCCTATTTCATTAGAATATTTTATTGAAGAGGCAATACCATGAAAATCGGCATGATGAACAACCCGTCAAAGTCCATCCTGGATGAAGCGGCATCCTGCAGCAGGGGGCGTTTTGATTTTCTGGATCTGACCATTGAAGGTCCATGCGCCGCCCATATCGATATCATCCCGCTGCGTGATGCGTTGAATCGTTATGGCTTATCCATTACAGGGCATACAGATCCCTGCCTGCCCCATGCCTATCCGCTTCAAAGCGTTCGGGATGCCTGCCTGCAAGAGCTGGAACGATGCGCCCGGATATTTTCCGCTTTGGGCGCTTCAGTCATGAATATTCACCCCTGCTATTTCTGCCCGCCGGCAATGAAAAAGGACCTTGTTGCTTTCAATATCGAAGCACTGAAGCCCATCGTTGAAATGGCGGCGTCCTATAACCTTACCGTCATGCTTGAAAACTACCAGGCGCCGTTTGACCGGGTTTCTACGTTTAAACAGGTTCTGACCGCAGTGCCGGGTCTGATGCTGCATCTCGATTTCGGACATGCCAATTTCGGTCTGGATCATCACGATGTTTTTTGTAGAGAGCTGGGGGCGTACATTCGACACGTTCATTTTTCGGATAACCGCTCCAGAGCCGATGATCATATGCCTTTGGGAGTCGGTAATGTTGACTGGGACAACGCGGTGGCATCGTTAAAGGCGATCGGATATGACGGAACGATCACCCTCGAAATATTCTGCAACCATCCGGATATGCAATGTAATTATCTGGATATGGGGCGACGGTTCGTGAGGGCGCTCTGGAATTCATCCCCGGTGTTGAACGCCCCATCCATTCACTTTTGATATGGCGCTGTTTTCAATCATTGAAGGGAGCATCATTCATCGGCACCGAATACCGGAAGGAGATATATGGCTTCATCTGTGACGCTTCCCGAAAAACTGGCAGCAGATGCCGGACGCAAACGGGAAGCGCTGATGATATCTGCGCAGCATCATGGCATCTGTTTTTCTGAGGATATGTTTAATGGCTCACTGACGCCGGTGCTGGCTTTCAGCGATTTTGTCGCGCAGAGCTGTACGCGCGATCCTGAGATGCTCCAGGAACTGGTCGAAAGCGGCGATCTGTTCCGTTCCTATGATGCGGATGATTGCGACCGAAAGATAACTTCATCTGTTTCCGGACAGATGGATGACGCACAACTCATGATTCAGCTCCGGCGTTTCCGGCGCCGGGAGATGACGCGGATTGCATGGCGGGATTTAGCGGGGTGGGCCGATCTTCAGGAAGTGATGACCACTTTGAGCAATCTTGCTGAATCGTGTCTCAGGTCTGTGCTTGCCATTTTGTCCGAAGGGCTTTATCGGGAATATGGAACGCCGCTGAACGAGCGGGGAGACGTGCAGCAGCTTGTGGTGCTGGGCATGGGAAAGCTGGGCGCGCGGGAACTCAATTTTTCATCTGATATCGACCTGATTTTTGCCTACCCTTGTGCAGGGATGACAGTCGGGGGCGTTCGGTCTGTCAGTCATGAGGTTTTTTTCGTGCAGTTGTGCAGAAAACTGATAACCACACTGGCGCAACGGACGTCCGATGGTTTTGTGTTTCGGGTGGACGCCAATCTGCGGCCTTTTGGCGCCAATGGCCCTTTGGTTATGAACTTTGAAAGCATGGAAGACTATTATCTGCACCAGGGGCGGGAGTGGGAACGATATGCCTGGATCAAGGCGCGGGTGGTAGCCGGTGATCATGCGGCCGGAAGACGGCTCCTGACCAGTCTCAAGCCTTTTATTTTCCGACGTTATCTGGACTTTGGCGTTTTCGATGCACTCCGGGAGATGAAGCTGAAAATCTCCCGTGAAGTCAGCCGGAATTCCATGAGATTCAATATCAAGCTGGGCCCCGGCGGCATACGGGAAATCGAGTTTTTCGCCCAGGTATTCCAGTTGATCCGGGGCGGCGTCAATCCTGAACTGCAAACTCCGTCATTACAAGCCGCTTTGCGTCTATTGGTGCAGCATCATACGATTTCTCAAGCGGTTTATGACCAACTGCTACAGGCGTATGATTTTTTGCGGCGTACGGAACACCGGCTTCAGGCATTTTCCGATCAGCAGACGCATCAGATTCCGGAGGATGACGGGGGACGCCAGCGTCTGGCGGCTTCCATGGGATTTTCGGAAAGTGAAGCATTTTTTCAGGAACTGGATATCCAGACAAATCATGTCCATACCTGTTTTTCAACGATTCTTGAAAGTCCGGATACCGTCAGCGTGTCGATGACGTCCCCAAAGTCGGTGGAATCAGCGTTGAATTCCCTGTGGGCCGCTCCGGCGGACCGGGAACAGGATGTGCGGATGTTGCAGGAACTGGGGTTTATGCAGCCGGATGCGATTTTGAATCTGTTGAACCATCTTCGGGAAGATCCGGCCACCCGAGCGCTCAGTATGGAAGGAAAACGCCGCCTCGACCATCTTATGCCCTGTCTGCTAAAGGAGGTGATACCTCTAAAAGACCAGGAAGTGGCGCTGGATCGTGTTATCGATATCCTGAAGGCCATTGAACGCCGGACAAGTTACCTGGCGCTGCTTTTGGAGGCGCCTCACGCCAGACGGCATCTGGTGGAACTGGCCTGTGCCAGCCCGCTGATTGCAACTTTTCTGTCCCGGCGTCCGGCGCTGCTGGATGAGCTTCTGGATGCCCGGATGCTGTATAATCCGCCGAGAAAAGCCGAACTGGAAAATGAGCTGACTGAAAAGATGCGCCAGATTCCCGCAAATGATCTGGAATATCAGATTGAACAATTGTGCATCTTCAAAGAAGTGAATGTATTGCGTGTGGCTGCCGCGGATGTTACCGGTGCGCTGCCGCTGATGCGCACCAGCGACCATTTGACGGAACTGGCGGAAACGGTGCTGGTGCAGATTCTGGAAATGAGCTGGAATTATCTAGTTGAAAAGCATGGATATCCGGTTTGTGCGCTTGATGGCGCCGTCTGTGACAAAGGGTTTGCCGTTATCGGTTACGGAAAACTGGGAGGAATCGAGCTGGGTTATGGCTCCGATCTGGATATGGTTTTCTTACACGCCGGCGCTCCCGGCGTTACCAGCAGCACGAAAGCTCCGCTGGATAACGCCCAGTTTTTTGCCAGGCTGGGGCAGCGGGTGATTCATATGCTGACGACCCAGACATCTGCGGGCAGCCTGTATGAAGTGGACATGCGTCTGAGGCCCAGCGGCAGCTCCGGGATTCTGGTCTGCCATGTGGATGGTTTTGAGCAGTATCAGATACAGAATGCCTGGACCTGGGAGCATCAGGCACTGGTGCGGGCGCGCCCCGTCGGAGGTGATATCCGTGTCGGTGAACGCTTTCAGCAGATCCGGAAAAATGTATTGTCCGCGTTCCGTGAACCGGAAACGCTCCGGAAAGACGTTTCAGAAATGCGGGATAAAATGCGCAAAGAACATGGCGTCGAAGGCAGCGGGTTTTTCGATATCAAACAGGGCAAGGGTGGTATCGTTGATATTGAGTTCATGGTTCAGTATCTCGTGCTGCGGCATGCGCATGAACATCCATCACTGCTCCAGTGGACGGACAATGTTCGACTTCTGGAGACATTGATCGAATCCGGTATTCTGGCGGATTATCAGGCGGTGGCGCTGAAAGACGCCTACCTTACATACCGGGCCGCTGTCCATCGCCTGAATCTGCAGAAAGCGCCTGCGACAGTTCCCGAAAAGCGCTTTCGGGAACATCGGAGCCATGTGAAAGCGCTATGGAACCATATCATGACGGATTCGTAATACGCCTGGCGTTTTTTTGTCAAGGCGCTGCGCCAGTGCCGTTTTGAAACTGCGGTGTCGCAATCCAGTAAGGATCCTGAACACCTTTCCGATAAGCATCCAGTGCTTCCGGGGAGGAATTTGCTCGAAGATTGCTGTAAGATTCGTCCTCATTCTGCCACCGTTCATGCCAGAAAACAGCCGCTTTAATGCGTGGATACAGTTCTTTGAAATTCTGAAACGCCTTCTGAATCCACTCCGCCTTGTTCCCGGACGATGGAAATTCTCCAACGCCCCATTCTGCGGCCATTACCGGTTTTGTCGGGTCCAGCTTGCAGATTTCATCGTAAGCCAGATGGCTGACGTCATAAAATGAACTCCAGCCCATATAGTTGAATAACTTGCCGTAAATACTCAGCCCCAGCCAGTCCACATAATTCGATCCCGGATAATAGTCGGCATACCGGTTCCAGTTATCGTCGGGGTCGGAATGATTGTTCACATGAAACACCCACTGGATGTTTTGAACCCCCCGTGCGCGCACCCGATCCACGACATATCTGTACGCTTTTTTGTAAATCATCGGCCCCAGAAAATCGGGCGGCTGATGGAATTGATCTTTTTGTCCCGCACCATAATAATATCCGGACCAGGGAAACCAGGTTCCGTTCATTTCAAGACCCCAGGCGACCAGAAGCGGTTTGCCAAAGGCTTTGGCGTCATCCGCCCACTTATCGATATAGGTGTCCCACATGCCGTTAAGGATATTGTACAGATTAAAGCGATTTGGCAGTTTTCCTTCGGCATAGGGCTTGTCCCACGGAGACCAGAATAAAAAAGGGATGGCGCCGTAACGGGTGACGATCTGAACATTTCGGAGGGGAAACGACTGCTCTCCCCAGAAATTTCCGAATGCGATGATCGCCTGATGCTTTCCAACCATTTTTTCAAAGTTTTCAATAGCATCGAGCGTCACATGATCCTCACCGTCGCCGAAATCTACATAGGCGCCGGTGTAAGCGCCGCTTGAAGGCGTCGCCAGTTTCAGAGGCGCTGTTCCGTCATGTGCTTCGTCGGCATGAACCTGAAACGGCCATATCATCAGACAGCATCCTGTAGTCAGGACAACGACACACCATAAATATTTAATATAGTACATGTGGTTTTTCATTGGCTCTCGTATGTTCTATCTTATCAGCATCGCCTGTACTCATGATACGGAAGCGGTGCGCTCCAGCTTTCCCCAGCCGACCAACACCCCCTTGGCAGCCTTGAAAAGAGACTTCCATATGACCCAGCTCAGCATCGGCCGATATACAAAACGCATGGGAATGGTAAGCCACGCCTGCCTCAGCGGTTCGTGCTCCATAATACAGGCCAGCGCCGCCAGCAGAAAGTCCATCAGGAGAAACACCATAAAATAAATATACAGAGACAGGCAAACCTTTCCGACCAGCAATGACAGCAGCAACGTCACATCTATCAGCGGAGCCACGGCCACCAGCAGCACCTGAAAGAACCAGATGCCGGGCAGGCTGAAGCATCCCAACGCTTTATAATGGGGGTTTAACACCATATCCCGGTGTTTCCAGAGGCATTGTATGGTGCCAAACGCCCAGCGGAAGCGCTGCTTAGCCAGGGCGCCGATCGTTTCCGGCGCCTCGGTGAAGGCCAGCGCGTCCGGCGCATATACGATACGAAATTTCTGACGGTGCAGGCTCAGCGTCAGGTCGGTATCTTCCGCCAGCGTATCGGTGCTGATGCCGCCTGCCTGAAATACGGCGCTTTTCCGCAACGCGCTGATAGCACCCGGCACCACCGTAATGCAGTTGAGATAATGATACGCCCGGCGGTCCAGGTTGAATCCGCATATATATTCCAGATATTGGCAGCGGGCAATGAATTTTCTCAGATTTCCGACTTTGGCGTTTCCGGATACCGCTCCAACCGTGGAATCCTGGAAAGGCTGCACCAGTTTTTCCAGGGTGTCGGTTTGAAAACGGGTGTCGGCATCCAGCGTCACCACGATGTCATCATGGATGGATTCCAGTCCGTTTCGAAGCGCTGACGCTTTTCCCATATTGGGTTGTCGGATCAATTGCACACGGGGATCCCGTTTCGAAACAGCTTCCACCACTTGAGCGGTCTTATCCGTAGAGCCATCGTCTACCACCCATACCGAGATGTTGCCGGGATATGTGGTTGTCAGCACAGAGTGCAGGGTCTTTTCGATGACTTTTTCCTCGTTGTAGGCGGCTATCAGGATACTGATGGAAGTTGTCAGAGGGAAGGAGGCAGCCGTTCTTTCTCTTTTCTGGATAAGCGCCAGCACTGCAACCAGCAGGGTGCGAAGCGTCACCAGAATGGTGGCGACAATCATGAACGCCCACAGAAAATTGGTGACAATCCGCATAATCTGAAATCCGCTGCCGCTGACCATCCGGGTCATGGCATACTGGTTTTTGGGAACAAAGGGCATAACCCCGGCCCGGGTTTCCCCCAGAAGCTGACTCAGCAGTACGATGCGGTCGCCGCGATCTATCAGATAATCGATGACCAGAGGCAGGGCTTCCACCGTCTCATGGCGATCGCCGCCCGCATCGTGCATGAGAACGATATTGTTTCCATCCTGCTGCCGGAAGGTTTTCACGCGATCCACGATGGTGTTGACGCCAGGCAGCGCCCAGTCTTTGGTGTCGATGTCTTCGGCAACGGTCAGGTATCCCATTTCCTGGGCTGCTTTCAGCGGAATGACTTCTGAAAGGCTGCTGGGTCTGGAATCGGCGTTGTAGGGAGGACGAAACAGTATGGTGGACCTGCCGGTGATGGACTCGATCAACCGTTGCGTGGCATTCAGTTCGACCCTGAGCCGTTCGTCTGAAATCAGGGCGATATTAGGGTGGGTATAGGTATGGATGCCGATTTCATGGCCTTCCCGAACAATTCTCCGAACAATGTCCGGGTGCTGTTCAGCCTGGGCTCCCACCAGGAAAAAAGTCGCCTTGACGCCTTTGGTTTTCAAAATATCCAATATCTGAGGCGTCCATTCCGGATCCGGTCCATCATCAAATGTAATGGATACTTCATCATCTTTTCCCTGCCCCTGATGGCTCACGGTCAGATAGTGGGGAAATTTTACATAAGCCTCCGTAATGCGGCCTGTGGCATCCACCTTAAGTTTTCGAAGTCCATCTGAACGGGTATCCTCAACAGTCAGAAATTCTCCGCTTCCCACATGGGTGATACCTGCAGACGTCAACGCGCCGGCTGATGCCAGAATAGATGACGATATCTGGTGAGGAGCGATCTGGAGGGATTTCCATATCGAAGGATCTTCATAACCCAGCTGATAAATCGCAATACCGCCGATATCAAAACGCCGAGCCTCCAGAAGTTCATTCATCAATGTGTCGGCATCCAGAAACCATACCGTATGCTCTACACCGGCGTCCGTATATGAAAATCCGGGGTTGTAAATGGGCGCTTTAACATCATCCGTCTGAAGTCCGGCATTGCTCGCACGGGTCATGGCATCGGAAAAACTGATGGTTTCAGCGCTGCTTTCGTTACTTGCCCAGTCATATCCGTAGGAACCCATTTCCACAACCCACTGGGATTGCCGGCCATAGGCAATCAGCGTATTCAGCCAGCCGTCAAACCACGCCTGCGAAGCAATGGGGCCCGGCGGGTCGGTTTCTGAGTTTTCATCATGCAGGGTTGCGATAAAATGATCCACTGTCGCAGAAAGCGTTTCGAGGTCAAATACCTTTAGCTCATGACCCATCGGAATTCTGAGCCACAGCTCCATTTTATTTTCGTGAAGTGCGGCGGCTATCTGCTGAAGCAGACGGGTCACGTTGGCCCGATAGGTCGGATCCACCAATCCCCAGTCGATTACCACCCCTCCGGCGTTTGCAGATTTCAATTGAGTGATCAGATCCGCAATAAAATGCTGGCGCCGGGTGTCTGGTCCATTGGCGAGGTTTTCAACAGGTTCCGGCGTCCACTGGTCATCCACGAGATTGCTCAGCAGGGGAAGCAGTATAATCCCCTTTTGTTGCGCCAGAGACTGGATTTTGGGATCGGGTTTGGCGACGATGGCGCCGTTTCCATCCACCAGTGTCAGCCATTCCGGGCATACATGGGTCAGTTGGTCTGAATGGGCTTTAAACGACGCCATGCTGTTGGGGTCCCATGAAACATAAAATCCCAGGCATATTTGTTTTGAGGCCGTTGCTCCAGGCAAAGCTTTTGAGGATGCTGCCGTTTTATGGGTTCCAGCCTTTAACGCACGAGCGAATTCCAGCCATATGGGTTTGGGTGACAGCTTGTGCATCAGGGCTTCCTTTTTCTGAAGCACCTTGAGCCTATTTTTTAACTGCTGCACTGACGGCGGGAGCTGAAGCTTCGACATGACAAAGAGGGATTGCACAAACACGATGGAACCAATGAAAAAAACGATGGCGGCTGCAAACATTACCAGACGGAGTCTGGGCCAGCGTTTTCCCTGTTTATCCAGAAATACGAAATTATTGTCTTTATCGGAAGTAGGAGACATACTGCGCCTCTGTAACATGATGATTTTCAATAAAAGTTTATGGCTTCGTAAAAAGCCGGTTTTTAGACGGCTTCGTAAAATGTTCGCAGGCAAGGCGTGCAAATCCTGAGGAATGAAGCGTACTTTTCGTACGCTGCAATGACGAAGGATGCAGCACAACGCAGCATGCGGACTTTTT
>LKPX01000135.1 GCA_001443525.1 Desulfobacteraceae bacterium RAAP-1
TTCTGACGGCTTCGTAAAAAGTTCGCAGGCAAGGCGCGCAAATCCTGAGGAATGAAGCGTACTTTTCGTACGCTGCAATGACGAAGGATGCGGCGCAACGCAGCATGCGGACTTTTTACGAAGCCGTCAGATTTGTTCAGGAGAAAATATCATGGATTTTGTCATTATTGGTGGTGATGCCGCAGGAATGAGTGCTGCGAGCCGTGCAAAACGAAATCAGCCTGACATCCAGGTAACGGTTATCGAAAGAACTCAGGATGTCTCTTTCAGCGCCTGCGGTATGCCTTACAACATTGCCGATCCTCGAAGACCTATGGATGACCTTGTTGTGCGTTCCGTGGATGCTTTCCAGAAACAGGGTATTCGGATGCTTACCGGTTATGAGGCGATCCGGATAGATCGGGATGCCAGGATGGTGCACGGTGCGATGCTTCAAAAAGAGCCTTTTTCGATTCCCTATGACAAACTCCTGATTGCCACGGGCGCTGCGCCTGTCGTTCCGGATATCCCCGGATCCAATTTGCCGGGGGTCATGACATTGAAACATCTGGAAGATGGCAGGCGCATCAAATCTTTCATTGCCGGAAAGCCCGTATCCAGGGCTATTATCGTCGGCATGGGATATATCGCTATGGAAATGTGTGAAGCGCTGCGTGAAAGAAATATCGCTGTTACCATGGTCAAGCCCCGTTCCACCCTTTTCCCATGGATGAACGATCAGTTGTCGCAGGTTATTCATCAGGAGCTTCAATCCAACGGTGTGATTCTCCAATTGGGCTTTTCCCCGGAGCGCATAGAGAAAACGAATCGTGGGCTTAAACTCTGCGGTGCTGATACAGAACTTGAGGCGGATATGATACTGCTTGCCATTGGGGTTAAACCCAACAGCCGTATTGCATCCGCGTCAGGTATCGAAACCGGCGTTCATGATGCCATTTCCGTCGATCACAGACTTCAGACCAGCGATCCGGACATTTTTTCCGCCGGAGACTGTGCGGATGCCTTCCATGTGGTTACGGGGCAAAAGGTGTGGATCCCACTGGCTTTACGGGCCAATCGCGGCGGGTGGGCGGTTGCGGATAATATTCTCGGAAAGTCCGTTGAACTTCCCGGTATTGCAGGCACCGCTGTTTTCAAAGTATTTCATCTTGAGGTCGCACGCACCGGATTAAGTCTTCAGGAATCCGTATCCGCAGGATTTTCTCCGGTGGATACGGTCATTCAAAGCCGTTCACGTGCGCACGCCCATCCGGGATCATTCCCGATATGGGTGCACATGATTGGCGATGCACGGTCCGGACGCCTTTTAGGGGTTCAGATGGTAGGCAGGGAAGGCGCTGCTCACCGGATAAATGCCCCAGCCGTAGCACTTCATACCCATATGACCGTAGAAGCATTCAGCCAATCGGATATGGCGTACGCTCCGCCGTTCGGGCCCGTCTGGGACCCGCTTTTGACGGCTGCCAACCAACTGCTGAAAAAAATGTGACGACTTCGTAAAAAGTCCGCATGCTGCGTTGCGCTGCATCCTTCGTCGTTGCAGCGTACGAAAAGTACGCTTCACGCCTCAGGATTGGCACGCCTTGCCTGCGAACATTTTACGAAGTCGTCCGAAATTCGACTGTTTTCGAAAAAAGTCCGGTTGCTGCGTCGGGTTTCATCCCATTCGCCACAGTGTTCCTTCCGGACGATCTTCCAGAATCACATTCATGGTTTCGAGCTGTTTACGGATATCGTCGGCTTTCTGCCATTCTCTGGCTTTGCGGGCGGCTGTGCGATCCGCGATCATTTGTTCCACCCAGGCTGGATCCACCATCGTGTTATGAATACCCAGGCGCTTACTGTCTGCTGCGTATTGTTCCGTACTTTCCGAGAATACGCCGAGGATACGCCCGATACTGCGTAAATCGGCCCATGTGGCTAAAATCGCCGCTGCGGTGTCTTCGGGCATGGATGTTTCCGATGTATCCAGAAAACGGTTTAACGTTCGTACGGACTCAAACACCATGCCTATCCCCCTGGCCGTGTTCAGATCGTCATCCATGGCATCGCAGAAACGCTTCCACAGATCGCCGGACTGCTGCGGCAATTCCGGCGGATTGATGCCGAAACGATCCTCCAGCCGGGACAACACAGCATATATTTTATCGAGAGCGGCGCGGGATTCATCCATCGTCTTGTCGCTAAAATCAATCGGGCTGCGATAATGACTGGACAAAAGGAACAATCGGACGACTTCGGGATGGTAGGATTTCAGAACATCTTTAATCAGCAGAAAATTTCCCAGAGATTTGGACATTTTCTCTGAATTGATATTGACGAATCCGTTGTGAACCCAATATCTCACAAATATTTTTTCAAAAACGGCTTCGGACTGGGCAATCTCGTTTTCATGATGAGGAAATGTCAGATCCTGGCCGCCGCCGTGAATGTCGATGCTGTCTCCCAGAAGTGCGGAACTCATGGCCGAGCACTCGATATGCCAGCCCGGCCGGCCTTTGCCCCAGGGGCTGTCCCATTCCGGCTCTCCGGGTTTCGAAGCTTTCCATAAGGCGAAATCAAAAGGATTGCGTTTTCGTACATCCACGTTCACACGCGCTCCGGCTTCCATATCATCCAGTTTTCTGCCGGAGAGTTTCCCGTATCCGGAAAACCGTTCCACCGAAAAATATACATCGCCGTCCAGAGGATAAGCATGGCCTTTATCGATCAGGGCCTGCACCAGTTTGATGATATCCGGAATATATTCGGTAGCGCGCGGCTCGAAGGTGGCGCGTTCCACTTTCAGGGCGTCCATATCTTCATAGAATTCCCGAATGAATTTTTCGGCGATTTCCTTACAGGAAGTTCCGGTCTTCTGGGCTTTCTGGATAATCTTGTCATCGACATCCGTAAAGTTGCGGACATAAATGACTTCAAATCCTCTGGCCCGCAGATAGCGAGCCAGAACGTCAAAAAAAACAACGGAGCGGGCATGACCGATATGGCAGGCGTCATATACGGTAGGGCCGCAGACATACATTCTGACCTTGTCAGGTTCAATGGTTTCAAAAATTTCTTTTTTTCTGCTCAGGGTGTTGTACAGATAAATTGGCATGACAAAATTCCTGATTTGCATTATTTCTGATTAATCGTTGATGCCATCGTAAAAAGTCCAATTGCGGACGGCTTTGTAAAAAGTTCGCAGTCAAGGCGCGCAAACCCTTCGTCGTTGAGGCGTACTTATGGTACGCCTCAACGACGAAGGGTGCAGCACAACGCAGCATCCGGACTTTTTACGAAGCCGTCAATCGTTACCACACACAAAGCCGCAATACCCTCGCCTCTGCCCACTGCCCCCAGACCCTCCGATGTTGTCGCTTTGATATTGACATCGTTTGAGGAGATATGAAGAACATCGGCGATGTTTTTTTGCATGGCGTTGCGAAATGGTGATAATTTTGGAGCTTCGGCGAGCACTGTCGCGTCCACATTCACTATCGAAAAGCCTTCGGAGGACAGCAGGCCAAAGGTTCTTTCCAGCAGCGTCATACTGGATATGCCTTTGTAGGCAGGATCTGTATCGGGAAAATGAAGACCGATATCACCGAGGTTTGCGGCGCCTAAAAGCGCATCGCATACTGCATGCAGCAGCACGTCTGCATCCGAGTGGCCCAGCAATCCCTTTTCATGGGGAATTTCCACCCCTCCCAGAACCAGTTTAAGACCTGAAACCAGCCTGTGAATATCATATCCGATACCGGATCGCATATCATATGCCTCTTTTGATCATTCTCTGGCCGATGAGGGCGATGTGTCCGCCAGGGTTCAGTTGAAATGGTTGTTGGTCGAATTCTTTTCTCTGCCCCCGTATGCAGGCTTTCAGAAAGTTCATTTCGCAAAACAGCAGGGAGAAGATAATACTGTCGTATATTTCAGAAAGTCTATATCTCATTTTGAATAATGATATCTGAAAGCTATGAATATTACCTGATCGTTTTCTATTTTATAAACAATTCTATGTTCATGATCGATTCTTCGAGACCAATATCCTTTAAGGTTCAATTTCAAAGGCTCTGGTTTTCCAATCCCCTCAAATGGAGCTCTGTCTATTTCCCTGATCAGGCCGTTGATCTTTTTCAGTTGTTTCCTGTCTGTTTCATACCAGTATAAATAATCTTTCCAGGCTTCATCGGTAAATAGCTTATTCATCGTTCAGCAGTTTTTTCTTCTTAATGTTTCCAGAATGATACTGCTTTATCGACTTTCTTAAATGATCTGCATTGACCTCATTTCCAAGTAAATAACCTGTCTCAATCAGGCTATTGTACTCATCAATAGAGATAAGAACAAGATTCTCATTGTTTTTTCTGGTGATTATTAACGGATCACAATCAAAGTAAACCTTATCCATATAAGATTTCAGATTTTGTCGTAAGTCAGAGTAGGATACAGCATCCATTATGAACCCCCCTATTTTAGGTACAATATATTGTACCTTTTGTTGAAGGTCAAGTGATTTTAAAATGTCTTTTCAGTTTTGACGCTTTCGTAAAAAAGTCGAAGTTCTCTCCTGATTGCCTATCTGGGGAATATATGCCTGGAACGACGATCAAGGCCAGCAATACGCAGACATAAGGCCCTCTCTACCACAAAAGAGGGTCGGGGTAAAGATGACATGTTATCTAAAAGAATTAACGCTTGAAAAACGCCGGGATTGTGTTATTTTACCCAGTAAACAACCATGATGGCTTTGTAAAAAACTTATCGGAGATCGTTTGCGGAACTTCGGAAAGGCGGCGCCCATTCTGATGACGGTTAAGCACATGCGTAAACCACAGAGGGTGCTTTGTACAACAGCCATGAAGCCATCAGCCATTAATCAGCAGGAGGTACCCTATGCAGTCTTTTCCATACGGAACAACGCGTTCTGAGTCTCAGACGCAGGTTCAGGTCAATCAGTTTGTCCGGAGTGTATATAACTGGATGGCGTTGGGGCTTGGTATTACGGGTCTGGTGGCTTTTTATGTCGCCAGCAGCGAAACCATGCGTAGTATAATTTTTGGGAATCCCGTCATTTTTTTCGCATTGATGATCGGTGAACTGGTACTGGTGTTTTCTCTGAGCGCCAGAATTCAGAAAATTCAGGCGTCCACAGCGACCTCCATGTTTCTGGTGTATTCCGCCCTGAACGGGTTGACGATGGCGTTTGTGTTTCTGGCTTATACCCAGGCTTCGGTGACGTCCACATTCTTTGTGTGCGCCGCTACCTTTGGGGTATGCAGCCTGTACGGCATGAACACCCAGAAAGACCTGACGTCCATGGGCAGTTTTATGGTCATGGGGCTGATCGGCATCGTCATTGCTTCGGTGGTGAACATGTTTATTCGAAGCAGCGGCATGAGCATGATCATCAGCTACATCGGCGTCATCGTGTTTGTGGGGTTGACGGCCTACGATACGCAGAAGCTGAAAATGATGGCGCTTTCACAGCCCGCGGGTCTCGATGAAAGTGCTGTCCGTAAAGGCGCCATCCTGGGAGCGCTTACCCTGTATCTGGATTTCATCAATCTGTTTCTGATGCTGCTTCGGATACTGGGCGTTGCGAACGACCGCAGATAATTATTTTGTCTGTCCAATGGCAACCCGAACGGCGGCAGCAATATCTTCCGCTCCGGTTCGGGTTGCTTCCACTGAAGGCCCCTCCACCATCACGCGGCAGAGGGGCTGCGTCCCCGAATATCGGATCAGCACCCTGCCTTCATCGCTCAGTCGGTCTTGCACTTCTTTCACCATATTCCGGATTGCCGGAATCGTGTCGATATCCGGCTGGGTCCTGACCGGAATGTTAATCAATATCTGCGGAAAGACCGTCATGATTTCAGACAGCGTCGAAAGAGGTTTTGCGGCGGATTGCATGGCTTCAAGAAGTTGAAGTGCGCTGAGAATGCCGTCTCCGGTTGTATGTCTGTCCAGAAAAATGGTATGTCCGGAATCCTCACCGCCCAGCATCGCACCTTTGGACTTCATCATTTCCATCACGTATCTGTCTCCGACATTGGCCAGAGAAAGCCGGATGCCGTGTTTTTTTAGAGCAGTTTTCAGCCCCATATTGCTCATGACGGTTCCGACCACCTGGCTGCCGGTCAGTCTTCCAGCCTGTTTCATATGAATGGCGCAGATGGCTAATGCCTGATCCCCGGTCAAGACTTTGCCGGTTTCATCGACAGCAATGACGCGATCTCCATCTCCGTCAAAGGCAAACCCGGCGTGAGCGCTCTGTGTGATCACAGCCTTTTTCAGCGCTTCCGGATACTGGGAACCGCATCCTGCATTGATATTGACGCCATCCGGTTTGTCAGCCAGTACCGAAATGTCTGCACCCAGACGTGAAAACACATGGGGCGCTGTCTGGAACGTCGCGCCGTTGGAGCAGTCCAGAACCACCCGAAGCCCCTTTAAGGACATTCCCGGAACGGAGCTTATCAGAAATTCTTCATAATATTCCAGGGCATCCATGATAGCGTCGCATCGTCCGATAGAATGTCCTGCAGCAGGTGTCTCCAGATAGTCAACTATCTGCTTTTCAAGTGCTTGTTCCGATGATTCCAGGAGTTTATATCCATTTCCATCGAACACCTTGATGCCATTGTCCTCATAGGGATTGTGCGACGCCGATACCACAATACCGGCGCAGGCGCCGATCTGCGCGGTAATCCGGGCGATTCCCGGAGTTGGCATAACGCCGGTCAGGCAGGCATCCACCCCCATGGAACCGATGCCTGCCGCCAATGCGCATTCCAGCATATCGCCGGACTGCCGGGTATCCTTTCCGATGACAACTCTCATGGAGGATTCCGATTTGAAATACGAAGCGACCGCTCTTCCCACGGCAAGCGCCATTTCCGGCGTCATTGGATATCGATTGGCCACACCCCGAATGCCGTCTGTACCGAACAATTTTCCCATGTATCTGTCCTGTCTGAATATCAGGTGGTTTCCGATGTCAGAAGCGGGAAAACATCCAGCGCTTCCGTAGTAATGTGATCCACAATTCCCTGAAGCCAGGCGGTTCCTCTGGCGCGTTGCTCCGGAATGCTTTTCTGAATCACGGATAAATAGTTTTTCCCGTTTTCACGAATTCCCTGATGAATTCCTTCCAGAAATTCATCGCGCAGACAATTGTCGCCGCTATGGTTTCTTTCCATCACAAACAGCCATTCCAGACGGGAACAATTGTTGAATATTTCACATATACGATGTTCCTGAACGGTCTGCGGATTGCAGGAGATGGGCAGCATCCGGCAGTACGCCGATAACCGGGCGATGCGCTCCTGAATGGCGATATGAAGCGTTTCCGTCATCCCAGTAAACAACGCCGCAGATAATCCTTCCATGGAATCCGGATCGACAAACAGGGCTCGAACATGGTGATACCACTGTTCGAGCGCCATCAGATTGGCGATATAGATGATGTTGTTTATCATGATGCGTTTCACGGAGAGATGAATCCCGGATGCAAAAGGTGCATTGGCGTTTCTGGCAACGCCCTCGATAATCAGACGGTCCGGACGCAGTTCATCTTTCCGGCATATAGAGCCTGCGGCGATGACTGTGCCATAGGCAAGACGGGATGGCCCCACAAGCCCGCCCTGACCTCCCAGGAAAATCGGTTTTTGATCCAGCATGACGCCCTTGGGGACGTCACCGATGAGTGATGCCGTCGCTTTGTCCTGGTGGGGCGTAAAATTGAAATGAATATAGGAGCTTCCCACTTCACTGTGATGTTTTCGGCTGGTGCCGCCTGCCATCAGGCAATCGCAAAAATTGATCAGACTGCCCAGCGTGACAAACGGAAAGAGGATGGTCTGTTTCAGCGCTACAGAGTGCGCCGCGCCGGCCTGTTCTTCCAGAATGGTTCCTTCCCGGACATGGGCGCCTAGTCCCATGACAGCGCCTTCCAGAAAAACGGCTTTTCTGAAAAATCCGCCGTTCAGCTGAACACGGGGGCCGATACAGCAGTCTTCGACAGTTACAGGGCCTTCGTATCCCAGTTTCGCTCCGGATAAAATGAGCGTTTTGCTCCCATAAATCCGGCAACCTGGATATATTTCAACCCCGTCTCCGGAGATGCGGCGCAACTCCACTTCAGAGCCTATTTCCACCGTTTCGGGATTGTGAATCCTTACCCCTTTTCCCATGAGTTGATGTACAGGTGTTGTCATGCCGGCTGCCTTTCATAATGGATATCACTAAAATTTTCTTTAAGGTAAAACGAATTCCGGCAGGAAATCAAATAAAATGTTTGTGACTGTATTAAAATCTCACATCGGATTACCTTATGGGGCGGGGAGGAAGTATATCGGCAGGCGGCAATGAATGAATCGGCTAACCATGTCAGCGCATATGATTCCATTTTGCTTTCAAAATGATATTCCCTATGATCACAAATTTCAGTTGGATTTGACTACCTTTGTCGTGTTGCTGAGCGATCGAACAATCTGGCCGGGAAGGGTT
>LKPX01000136.1 GCA_001443525.1 Desulfobacteraceae bacterium RAAP-1
CATCCGATGACAAGGTCATATCCTTCATGAAGTTTGGCCCAAAAAGAGGGTAATGCTCTGAAGTCGTAACTGCCATCTGCATCTCCCATCAGGATATATTTTCCACGGGCCGCCTCAATGCCACCCCGAAGCGCGCTTCCGTAGCCTCTTTGAGGGATATGAATAATTTTTGCGCCTGCTTTCAGAGCAATCTCAACGGAATCATCCGAACTGCCATTGTCCGCCACGATAACTTCTCCGGATATACCCGTATCGCTGATGGCCGACATGGCTTCAAGAATACATGCATGCAATGTTTCAGATTCATTCAGACAGGGTATTACAATTGAAATTTCCAACGTATTGCTCATTGTTTCCTTTTATGTTAACAGACGGTCGCGGCAGTGATCTGACGATGTACCTGAACGCGCTTTTCGTATTTCGACTGGTGCTGTTTTGTCAGGCATTAGCAAGTCAAAAAGAAATAATCAAGCTCTTTGATCGATTTTCGGATTCAAACACAACCCCACAATGGTGAAAGATGCAGTGCAATCCTGGATGTGAACTTTTTATGAAGCCGTCACAAGTTGTACTTTTATGAAAATTCTGGCTATTATTGTCAATTATCATGCTTCCGGATTTATTTCTGAATCTGTTGCTTCTGTTTTGAATTCCGCTGCATCAGGTCACGTGCAAATCGTCATTGTCGATAACAGTGCCGATATTGACGAAGCTCAAAGACTGCGGAATTGTTTTTCTCATGCGCCTGACGTTGAATTGTTGATCGCACCCGGAAATCTTGGCTTTGGGGGCGCCTGTAATTGGGCGTTCAACCGGTTTGACAGTGATATGGTCCTGCTGTTGAATCCGGATGCGTACTTGCGTGGTGGATGCCTGCCGAGTTTGCAGAAACTGTTGATGTCTTCAGACAGGATTGGAGCCGTCGGGCCTCAGATATTCTGGGATAAACGCTGTGAATTTTTACTGCCGCCTTCATATCCTCCTTTGTTACACTGGATTCAGCCGCTGTTATCCATCGGCGTTTCCCCTTTTGGAATGAACATGATCAGCGCATTATGGAGGCGTTTTGCAGTTCATGTCTGGCGATCGGCAAGACCTGTGAGGGTTCCAGGCCTTTCCGGTGGACATGTGCTGCTGAAAACCAGTGCTGTAAGGAAAGCCGGTGGGTTGTTCGATCCGAGATTTTTTCTTTATTACGAGGACACGGATTTGTGTATCCGGTTAAGACAATGTGGATATCAGTTATGGGTTGAACCCGGCGCGGGTGTCGTGCATCACTACGATCAGTGCGATCAGAAAAACTGGGTAAAAAAAAGAGATCTCATGATGGAATCTCATCGTATCTTCATGATGAAACATTGCAAAGGATGGAAAGCGATTCCTCATAAGCTCGCAAAACATTTTCCCTGTTATTCACCACCGGCAATCAATGTCTCTGCGCAATTTGACAAGCCGTTTTCCATTGAAATTTCGGAATCATTAAAAAAAGGATGGCTTTTTGAATGGAGTCCGAATTTAAACTTTATTCCTTCTGCGGGAAAATTTGGAACAGGCTCCCGTTTTGTTTTTTCTCCGGATAACTGGCAATTGCTGTCGCCGGGACGATATTTCGGACGCATTGGCAGTCCTATGGGTGTCCGTACTCAGCAGTGTTTTATATGGGAGAAAATTTCCGCCGAGAGGAGTTGTCAACAATGAATTCATTGGAACCAGTGTGGGCGAGCTTTCCTGAACCGTTCAATTATTATCGATTGATGTTGGGGGGGGATCATCTGCATTTTGGATATTGGCCGGAAGACAGAAACGACCTGACGCTGGAAGGCGCTCAGACATATATGTTCGATTTGTTGCTCCAGTTCTTTCCGAAACCCCCGGCGAAGGTTCTGGATGTCGGTTGCGGATTGGGAGCCTCTGCATATTTTCTGGCGCAGAAAGGCTTTGATGTCATCGCCATTGGTCCATCACCTGATTTGATATCTTATGCCCGCCAGCAATATCGGCATCATGGCGTTGATTATCGGGTAGCGGATTTTATGGCTGGAGACGTCAATGAATTCGCATCGGATGGTTATGATGTCATTTTGTTTCAGGAGTCCCTTCAATATCTCCATCCCCTCAAGGATGTGTTTCAACGGACGAGATCTCTTCTGTCGCCGAAGGGGAAAATCATTCTTGGGGATGAAATGTGTTATGATAATACAATCACATCCTCAACATCAGTGCATCTTCGGAAAGAGGTGATCAGCGCTCTGGCCGAGGGTGGATTTCGTATTTCACGGCAGTTATCTATCGGCAGCCGCGTTTTGAAAACCTGCGACGCCATGTTGGAACGGTTTGATATGCACCGTGATCGATTGCTCCGTATCGTTGCGTCTGATAACGTCAATAATGACCTGAATCGATATATTGACGGCTGGGGAAATCAGCGGCGCTGGTATGCCGAATGCCGGATGGGATACGAGGTGATTGTTGCACAGAAGGATTCTGTGGTTATCAGGGAGTACCAGGATGGAGATGAAACAGCGATTTTGCTGCTTTTCCGGAAGGTGTTCGGCGTGGAGCGGTCGTTGGCGCACTGGCGCTGGAAGTTCAGGGACAATCCTTTCGGCGCCTGTAAAATTGCTGTGGCGTATTCGGAAGATCACACGCTGGCTGCGCATTTCTGCGGGTATCCGGCGCCGTTTCATGCGCCCTCTGAAACCCGGGGGGACTTTATAACGCTTCAGGGCGGAGATACAATGACAAATCCGTCGTTTCGAAATTCGGGGCTTGGTGCTACCAGTCTTCTGAGCCGAGTGGCGGCATATTTTTACAACTGCTTTTGTGAAGATGAAACGCCATTCATTTATGGATTCAATACAGGGGTCATACGGAAGTTTGGAGAGCGTTTTTTGCAGTACGAGTATTTGCCGGACATTCCCTATCATGTTCTGGATCGCGATTGCTTTCAAAAACAGTTTGCAGAAATCCAGGGACGTCTGCTCCCCGAATTCAATGTCGGGAAGGTATTACGGGTTTCCGGTGAATTTGATGATTTTTTTCAAAATGTATGTCCACGCTATGGATTTCTGATAAAGCGATCTGCGGAATATCTGCAATGGCGATATCTGGACTGTCCTGATGGCGTTCATCAGATGTACGCTGTCAGAAAGCAGGGGCGGCTGGTGGGCTGGGGGGTGTTCAGGCGTTCCGGGGACGTATTGCTGTGGGGAGATGCGCTGTTTGATCAGGATTGTCCTCAGGCCGTCGGTGAACTATTGCATCAGGCAATTAATGACAACGGGTCTGAAATCAACCGGATTGAAGGATGGTTTTCGCCGATGCCGCAGTGGTGGACCGATATTTTGATGCGCCTGAATTTCAGAGCTCAGCAGGAACCCAACCGGCTGTGTCCGTGTTTTAAACATTTCAATGAAAGTTTTTCCATAGAAATGTTGCGACAACAATATTACTATACGATGGGAGACAGCGATCTGTTTTAACGAATTATGACGACTTCGTAAAAAGTCCGCATGTTGCGTTGCGCCGCATCCTCCGTCATTGCAGCGTACCAAAGCTACGCTTCATTCCTTGCGGATTTGCGTGCTTTGCCTGCGAACATTTTACGAAGCCGTCTAAAATTAAGTGTGGCGCCCCGAAAGGGAAGTTGTCAGGGGGACATGGAAATTTCTGGTACACCGTTTATAATATTTCCAATTTATTCTTGGGGGATATGGTAAGGCTTTCCGGAAGTAATAGGAGAAAAACAAAATGTTGGAACATACTACGATACAGAATGAAAAGATAGTTTCACAGATATTTTCTCATCTTCATGTATCTCGGGAGATGATGTTAAGTGAAGTAGCTTTGCTATTAGCTTCCCAGCAAGCATCGGAATGGCGGATGCATGTCGAATATTTCAAAAAAAAATACGGTAAGAATTTTCAGGAATTTGATCGAATATTTCAAACACAGAACGGCTCCTATGAAACGGAAAATGATTGGATGGACTGGAAATTTGCAAGTGAAAGTTATGAATACTGGAAAAGTATTTTGGAGCAAATGCAATGATCTTTCTCGGTATCATCCAAAAATATTCTGAAATTATAGAAAAATATGATATTTTGAGATTCAAGATCGTAGGGAATTCTTATCAGTTAATATGTAAGATATTTATGATAAACAATACCCAGTTGTTTGTCCGGGATTATCTCTTTTCGGATGGTTCAAAAAAATATTCATTTCACTGGCAAGATACCGAAGGCAATTGCATTATACGATGGGATAATGCGCCACACCATCAAAGTGTGTACAGCTTTCCATATCATAAACATCTTGGGAAAGAGGAATATGTGACTGACTCACAGCCTATGAATTTGGAAATGGTATTGGAATATATCATGTGGCAATTATGTTGAGTCATATCAAATAGTTTTGTTAAAAGTCGTCACACTTCCCGAGCGACATCACTGTCAAAATCGGCGTCTTTCCAGCAGGACAGGTTCCAGGCATATTTATCGTGAAATGTTTTCCGGATGGCATCCAGAGGCGTATCCAAAAACTCTCCGCGGTAATTGACGTATTCCATATGCTGGTGGCCATCAAGGTCAAAAGGTTGAAAAATCGAGTCAGTGCTGCCGTCAAACTCCAGAGGCATCATCCGGAAGCGCTTGCAGAGTTCGATGTTGAAAGCCGGTGTCGCCTTGAGCCATACACCATTCAGATAAATGGACGTGTATCCATGCCAGTAAAACGTATCTGTTTTCATCTGTTCCCGCATTCGTGCGGTTGAAAGGTGATTTTTGACATCGGCAAAGCCCAGTCGCGCTGGAATATTCATTACCCGGCAGCAGGCCGCCAGAAGAATCGCTTTGGCGATGCACCAGCTCCGGCCGGTGCGCAGCGTCGTGCTGGCTTTAAGCCCATCTACTGTCAGATCAATGCGATAAGGATCGTACCAGATGCCGTCCCGCACCGCATAATACAGGCAGACGGCCTGGGATTTGGGGTCAAGATCGTTTCCGGCGTTATTCCGGGCAAAGGTTTGGACGGACGGACAATCGCTGTCAATGGTGGGGGTGGGAACAAGGTATTGTTGCATGTCAGGATTCATTTTGCTTCTCAGCGGCCTTTCTTTGACGCAGCACTTCATACATAACCACGGCGCCTGCCGCAGAAGCATTCAGTGAATTGAAGTCAGCTTCCTGAGGAATGGAAACCAGAAAATCGCAGTGTTTTCGAACCAGGGGACGGATCCCCTTTTCTTCTCCGCCGATGACAATGGCGCTGGGACCGGTCCATTTCATGTCGTATATGGATTGATCGGCAGTTCTGTCCAGGCCCGCGATCCATACGCCGCCCTGTTTGAGGCTCTGGATGGCGGCGGTCAGATTGGTGGCTCTGGCCATTTTCATATGTTCCATGGCGCCTGCCGACGCTTTGGAAACCGATGGCAGCGGCGATGCTGACCGGTCTTTGGGAAATATGACGCCGCCCGCGCCGGCGCACAGGGCGGTGCGTATCAGCGCTCCCATGTTCTGGGGGTCCACGATGCCGTCCAGAAGCAGCAGAAAACATGGCGATTGGGCCCCGCTTAATGTCTCCATTTCTATCAGGGGATATTCACTGACCTTCGCGGCGATGCCCTGATGCGCTTCGCTGCCCGAAAGCGCAGAAAGCTGGCCTGCGGTGACAGTGTGGACAGGGATGCGCCGCGGCTGCACCAGCGGGATCAATTCCGGAAATCGGGAGCTGTCTTTGGCGATGAATATCTCAATGCAGGTTCTTCTGCCGGCTCTGAGAGCTTCGCATACGGGATGAAGGCCATAAAGGATTTCTGTTTTCATAGGGCGAATCACGGGTTAAGGCTGATGCGGATTCCGACGATGGCGTTCTATCAGGGATATCAGCTCATTAATAGCGGTTTCAAGGTTGTCATTGACGATGATATGGCGGTAGTGCTGCGCCTGCGCCATTTCCTGCCGGGCATTTTCCATTCGGGTTTCGATGATCTCCCGCCGGTCTGTTCCTCTGGTTTCCAGCCGCTGTCGCAGAACATCTGTGGATGGAGGCATGATAAAGATGGTAACGCTGTCCGGATATCGTTTGAGGATTTTAAAAGTTCCCTGGACGTCGATGTCCAGCAGAATGTCTTTTCCGGCGCGGATGCCCTGATCGATAAATTCCGCGGAGGTTCCATAATAATTGCCATGCACCTTGGCCCACTCCGCCCATCCGCCTGATTCGATTTTCCGGGCAAACGCATCTGCCGTCATGAAATAATAATCTTTGCCGTCTGTTTCTCCGGCTCTGGGAGATCGCGTGGTGTGCGATATCGAGTAGAGCATATCCGGAAAACGATTGCGTACGGCCGTGCAGAGGGTGGTTTTTCCGGCGCCGGACGGGGCTGAAATAATGAAAAGACTGCCCGGTGAATGATCCGCTTTCGGTGGGATTTCAGAACTGTTTGAAGTAATGCTCATTTTAGGGGTATTCCTGACCCTTCAGCGTCTTTCAGCGTTAACAGCCGCTGGGATATGGTTTCGGTCTGAACTGCGGACAAGATGACGTGGTTGCTGTCTGTAATCAGCACGGAACGGGTTTTACGGCCCTGTGTGACATCGATCAGCCGTTTATCGTCTTTAGCCTCATCTTTCAGACGTTTTACCGGTGCGGAATTCGGCGAAATGATGGCAATGATTCTGTCGGCGGCCACCACGTTGCCGAAACCGACGTTCAGAAGCATCGCGTTGGGCCTTGCGCTGCCATGGTTGATAACCGGTTCCAAAGAACCTCCTTATTCGATATTCTGTACCTGCTCACGGATTTTTTCAATGCCGGTTTTAATGTCCACCACCTGGTAGGAAATGGCAGGGCTTTCGGCTTTGGAACCCATTGTGTTGATTTCCCTCTGCATCTCCTGAAGCAGAAAATTCAGCTTTCTGCCCGCAGGCTCCGGGGCATCCATCAGATTCCGGAACTGAAGTATATGGCTTCTGGCTCTGACGATTTCTTCGGAAATATCCCCCCGATCCGCCAGGAAAGCAGCTTCCTGCGCGAGACGCGCCGGATCTATCTCCACAGCGCCTCGCGTGATCTGCTGAATGCGCTGAAGGAGTCTTGACTGAATTGTCTCCAGAGGATCGCATTGCTGTTCGATGGCATCCAGTTGCTTTTCCATGATATCGAGACGTTCGCGGATATCTCTGGCCAGATAATCGCCTTCCTGGGCCCGCATGTTTGTCAGGCGGTCAATAGCTGTACGGATACACGCCTGTACGACATCCCATGCGGCATCCATGTCTTTTTCAGCCTCGGAAGGCTTGATGACGCCGCTGCATCCGGCCAGCATTTCCAGCGAAACTGTCTGATCGAGAGAGAACATGCGGACGATACTGTTCAAAGCGTCATGATAGGCTCTGATCCTGGCTTCGTCAATATCAAAAGCGACAGCCGTTGCCGCCGTGTCTGAAATCTGAATAAAAACATCCAGTCTTCCGCGAGTAACTTTTTCGGAAATAGTGGCCTTGATTTTTTCTTCAAGCGGCAGATATCCAGCAGGTATTTTAAGCGATATATCCAAAGATTTGCTGTTGCAGGCGCGAATTTCGCAGTTTGCAGAAATAGTATTCTGTATCAGTTTATGGCTTGCAAAAGCCGTCATGCTGAGAATCATCCGGGGGCTCCTTTAAATCCATTCTGTATTTTTTACGCACCATCATCAGAAAATTCCGGATGGCATCGTGCGCGTAATCTGGATATGTCCAGGGCAGAGGCTGAAAATCGTTGTTATGAAATATCAGCGTCAGGTCTGCATAGATGTTGTTCCCGATATATATCCGCCAGAGCGTCCTGCTGAATCTCAGCGACGGGGCAAGTTTTTGAAGTCTGTTCAATGAACTCCGTTTGGTCAGCTCATAGACGAAATATTTGGCATGGTAGGGGGTTGACTGCATTCTGAAATAAAAGCAAGTTATCCGGCTGGTGTCAATCATTAAGTACATTTCCCAGAATCCAGATAATCGGCCGCCCATAAAATCGCTTGACTTGCCTGATGCGGTTCATTAATCATTGGTAACTATTCAGCACAAAAAAATGTAATTTTTTAAAAAAAGTTCTTGACACGGTTTTTCGTTGAATTTTTGAAATTTAGAT